>CAYJWM010000001.1:0-70362 GCA_964373885.1 uncultured bacterium
AACCTTAGACCTCATCAGGATATTGGAAAAAGATCAATCTCATTGATTCAGAATTAATTGGAGATTCATGGGATTGATGATGGCGAATATGTTTAAATGAATGCGAATGTCTAAAAAATTGAAAAGAATTGTCTTTATTCCTTTCCACTCATCAGTGTCTTAACAGTGTCTTTTCTCACAGTAATTGGCGGTAATTGAAGGTTAAAGGCAGAATGAATAATTCACGGAAGTGCTTCTGCAACAGGCGATTACTGTGAATTTAAAGAACTTATAGGAATGGACTGACTGCATTACGAAACCGCTGCTCTACCGCTGAGCTACATGGGCTGCTGTGTGTTCGTTCGAAAAACTCAAGTCGAAGGACCGGATGGATCGCCGGACCGCCTGCGTGCGAACGCATGGGTCGAGGTGCCGTAAAATAGTTCGGCGCATTCCATCAGGGTCTCCGAAAGTGTGGGATGGGGGTGTACGGACTCGGCCAAATCTTCGGCTGTCGCGCCCATCTCCACTGCTAAAACGCCTTCGCCGATCAGTTCGCCGGCTCCTGCGCCGACTAAGCCGACACCCAAAATACGCTCTGTTTCCGGTTCAATCACAAGTTTTGTGAGCCCGTCCGTCCGGCCGAAACTAAGCGCTCTTCCCGAAGCCGACCAGGGGAATTTAGCGATTTCAACCTTGATTCCTTTTGCCTTTGCTTCAGCTTCCGTCAATCCGCACCAGGCCACTTCGGGATCTGTAAAGACAACGGCCGGAATGACCACGTGTTTCAACCCGTTCGATTCTCCCGTCATCGCTCGAACCGCTATTCTGGCCTCCTTGGACGCTTTGTGCGCCAAAAGCATTCCGCCAGCCACATCGCCGATCGCATAGATGAAAGGGTCTGAGGTTTGCTGCTTCTCATTGACTTTGATAAATCCCTTATCATCCTGTTCCACCTTCGTATTTCTAAGGCCAAGGTCTTCACAGTTGGGGAGCCGGCCTATGGAAACCAGAACGCTGTCGTAAACCTCCTCCCTTTTCTTTCCCCCTGTCTCAGAAACAACTTTGATTTGTTTCCCGCTGGTCGCCATTTTCAAAACTTTGGTGTTCAGGCGTATTTCTTTAAACGCCTTTTGGGCGTAGCGCATGACGGGGCGCGCCAAATCCGGATCCGCACCCGCCAAAATCAAGTCCAGCGCCTCCATCAAAACGATTTTGCTCCCGAGTGTCGCGTACACGGTGCCAAGCTCCATGCCGATGTACCCGCCGCCGACGATTAAAAAGTTTGCGGGAACTTCCTCAAGCGCCAGCGCCTCGGTGGACGTCATGATCCGCTTATTCCCCAGGTCAAAAGCGGCCGGCAGAGCGGGAACGGAACCCACTGCGATGATCACATGCTCATAGGTCAAAAATTTTTGCCCTTCTTCGGTTTCCACGCGTAATGTTTTCGAGTCTTCAAAATGCCCGCGCCCGCGCCAGACCTCAACCCCGCGCCTTGCGGCAAGGGTTTGAATGCCCTGTCCCAGCTTTTCCAAAATAGATTCTTTCCAAGCACGCATTTTTGCCAAGTTGATCTTAGGCGAAGCAAACTGAACCCCTCTCATTTCGGATTCCTTCGCTTCGTTGATCAATTTGCTTACATGAAGAAGCGCTTTTGATGGGATGCACCCGTGATTTAAGCACACGCCTCCCAAGCGCTTTTCTTGCTCCACCAAAATGACTTTTTTCCCCATGTCGGCCGCATAAAATGCCGCCGCATAACCCCCCGGGCCGGCGCCCACCACTACGATGTCCGTCTGAGCTGCGTTCATTGCTTGTCCTTAAAGTTTTTCTCGTCAAAATGTTCCAGTGTTTCAACCAAATCGTTCATAAAACGGGCCCCATCCGCTCCGTCAATGACGCGGTGGTCGTACGAAAGCGCGAGCGGAAGCATGAGCCGGGGTACAATCGATTGATTCCGGGCCGCCGGTTTTATCACCCCCCGGCCGATGCCCAAAATAGCGACTTGGGGAAGATTCACGATCGGCGTAAAATGCGCCCCTCCGATTCCCCCGAGATTGGAAATGGTGAACGTGCCGCCTGAGAGTTCTTCCAGCGATATTTTTTTCTGTCTTGTTTTTTCAGCCAGCTCGCCCAGTTCTACCGAAAGCGCATGCAGACTTTTCTGATCCGCATGCTTCAGAACGGGAACAATCAATCCTCCGGGCGTATCTACCGCAACTCCCAAATGATAATATTGTTTCAGCACCAACATCTGAGCCGCTTCGTCCAGACTGGAATTAAAAGCCGGGTATTTTTTAAGCAGCGGCACGACAGCCGTTAACATCACCGCCGTCAGCGTCAAGCGAGCGCCCTCCTGTTCATAAGCGGCGCTGTACTTTTTTCTCAGTTCCATTAATTCCGTGATATCCGCTTCATCAAACTGGGTCACATGGGGAACCCGTGTCCAGGACTCCTGCATTTTCTCCCCGATTTTTTTTCTTAAAGGAGAAAGTGGAGTTTTGGTCACGGGACCCCATTTCGAAAAATCAATGCTTGGCGAAACCGCCTTCTTCGGACTGGCAGTACCGGCCGGCGCTTCGCCCGCCCGCGCACGCTGTCCAAGCGCTTGCACATATGCTTTCAAATCTTCCAATGTGACTCGCCCGCCGCGCTCGCTTCCTCGGACCTGCGTTAAATCAATTCCGAGTTCGCGTGCCGTTTTTCGAACGGAAGGGGCCGCTGGCGGAGGAAACAGACCGGAAGAAGCCGTTTGACTGACGGGGGACGCAGGAACGGACGGCGCCGATTTCGCCGCCGGGGGCATTTTTTTTGAAGAAACCGGTTCCTTGACGATCGTGCCTGTTTTCGATTCGGAAATCGAAATCACCGATTGCCCGACCGAAACCACGTCCCCTTCTTTGACAAGAATTTTAGTCACTATTCCGGCTGCGGGAGACGGGATCGGCGCGGTCGCCTTGTTGGTCTCAAGTTCAAGAACGGTTTGATCTTTTTTGAGCGCATCTCCCGGCTTAACCAAAATACCGACCACAGTCCCCGAATCAACCCCTTCCGCCAAATATGGAATTTTGATATCCATCAACTTATCCTATTCATTATGACAGCAAGGCGTTTCTCGAAGCGCCTTCGGCTGGAAAAAATCGCGGACGGAATTTTTTCCAGACGGGCCGAGCACGGCAATTTTGGCTAGGCCGCCGCCCTAAAATTGCCCCACGCAGGAAAGCGAAGAGAAATGCCTTGGCTGTCATTGTTAAAGAATAATGGGATGCGCTTTTTCGGGATCGACCTTTAAATCCCGAATGGCCTGTTCCACCACTTGTTTTTCAACCATGCCTTTTTGGCTCAATTGGTATAAGGCGGCGATGACAATCAATTCCTTGTCGATTTCAAAGAACCGCCTCAAATTCGTGCGCGTATCGCTTCGCCCGAACCCATCCGTTCCGAGCGTCATCAATCCTCCCGGAACCCACGGCGCGATTTGGTCGGGCACTATTTTCATGTAATCGGAAACGGCGACAAAAAACCCTTCCTCGTTTTCCAGAAGTTTTTCAAGATATGATTTCCTGGGAGCCGCGGTCGGGTGCAACATGTTCCACCGTTTCGCACGAAGCGCTTCGGTGCGCAGCAATTTGTAATTCGTAGCGCTCCACACGTCAACGGAAACATGATAACGGTCCTGAAGAATGGTTTGCGCCTCCAGGGCGGTGCGCAAAATCGGGCCGCTTGAGAACATGTGGCCATGAAGTTTCTCGCGTTTTTTTGCCTTCTGAAATTTATAAAGCCCTTTCAAAATTCCTTCCCGCACATCTTCGGGCATCACAGGCATCGCGTAATGCTCATTGTACAGCGTCAGATAATAAAAAATTTCTTCGCCCTCCTGATACATCCGCCGCATACCATCCTGAATGATCACGGCAATTTCATAGGAAAAGGCCGGGTCATAGGTCAAAAGTGTGGGGATGGTACTGGCCAGAAGATGGCTGTGGCCGTCCTGATGCTGCAGCCCTTCCCCATTCAAAGTGGTGCGCCCCGCGGTGGCGCCCAGCAAAAATCCTTTGGCCCTGCTGTCCGCCGCCGCCCACATCAAATCTCCGATGCGCTGAAACCCGAACATTGAATAATAAATGTAAAACGGCATCATGTTGACGCCATGATTCGCATAGGCCGTGCCCGCCGCGATAAACGAGCACATGGAACCCGCTTCTGTAATTCCCTCTTCCAGTATTTGACCGTCTTTTGATTCCTGATAATACAGCAAGGTTTCGCGGTCCACCGGCTCATAAAGCTGGCCCTTGGGAGAATAAATTCCGACTTGGCGGAAAAGGGCGTCAAGTCCGAACGTTCTCGCTTCATCCGGAATAATGGGCGTTATTTTTTTTCCGATATCGGGGTGCCGCAGCAATTTGGTCAAAAGCCGTACGAATACCATCGTGGTGGACGCCTCCAGATTCCCGGACCCCTTCAGTAAATCATCAAAATAATCTAGATCCGGAATTTGCACCGGCTCCGCCGACGGTTTGCGCAAAGGAATAAATCCCCCCAAGCTTTTCCTGCGCTCGAGCAAATAACTCATTTCCGGACTGTCCGGCGCGGGCCGATAAAAAGGGGTGTTCACCACGTGTTCATCGCTGATGGGAATACCGAACCGGGATTTAAATTCCCTCAATTCCTTTTCATTCAGCTTTTTCTGCTGATGGGTGATATTTCTCCCCTCGCCCGCTTCGCCAAGTCCGTAGCCCTTCACCGTTTTCGCCAAAATCACAGTGGGCGTGCCTTTGTGTTCTGTTGCCTCGCGATACGCCGCATACACTTTTTGAGGGTCATGCCCGCCCCTTAACAGCCGCTCAATTTGTTTGTCCGTCAAATGGTTCACAAGCTCTAAAAGCCGGGGGTGCCTGCCGAAAAAATGTTTTCGTGTGTAACTGCCCGGCTCCACCGAATATTTTTGATAATCGCCGTCCACGGCTTCTTCCATCCGCTTGACCAAAAGACCGTGTTTGTCCGCTTTCAGAAGCGGGTCCCAATCGGAACCCCAAATCACCTTGATCACATTCCAGCCGGCGCCCCGGAACGCGGCCTCCAATTCCTGAATAATTTTTCCGTTGCCCCGCACGGGCCCGTCAAGACGCTGGAGATTGCAATTCACCACCCAAATTAAATGGTCTAAATTTTCGCGCGAAGCGAGTGTCAGCGCCCCAAGTGATTCCGGCTCGTCGATCTCACCGTCTCCGACAAAACACCATACCTTGGCTTCAGGTCCCGTCAAAAGACCGCGCGCCCGCAGATAGCGGGTATAGCGCGCGTGATAAATGGACATGATCGGCGCAAGCCCCATCGAAACAGACGGAAATTGCCAAAAATCCGGCATCAGATACGGATGCGGATAAGACGAAAGTCCTCCGCCCTCGGTAAGTTCCTGCCGGAAATGATCCAAATGACGGGCGTCAAATCGGCCTTCCAAAAAAGCCCTTGCGTAATTACCCGGGGTCGCATGCCCCTGAAAATAAACCAAGTCTCCCGGATGTCCGTTCCCGCGCGCTCTGAAAAAATGATTGTATCCCACTTCATACAGCGTGGCGGCGGAGGCATAGGTGGAAATATGGCCGCCGAGCCCGTCATGAATTCGATTGGCTTTGACCACCATGGCCATGGCATTCCAACGAATGATGCTTTTGATCCGCCGTTCAATATCCCGATCACCCGGATAAGGGGGTTCGGCTTCGGGCGGAATCGTATTGAGATAAGGCGTGTTGACAACGGCGGGAACGCATATCCCATCCTTGCGCAGGCGCGTGATCAATTGATCAAAAAGAAAGGGTACCCGGTCGGGCTCGCCGGTTTTAAAAATATACTCAAGCGATTCCAGCCATTTTTCCGTTTCCGCGGGAGCAGGGATTTCAGAGCTATGACGTTTTTCTTTCTTATCTGATTTCACGCTTTAACTCTTGGTTGATAAGGGGTTACAATCAGCTATAATGGTTGCGGTTTAGGCGGCATTTTAACATAAAACCGGAAATGAAACATCCCCAAACTAACTTGCAGTTGTCGCCGACGCGCCAACTACTGCTCGGGAAGATTTTGAAATCTTCTCCGAGCTTGCAGTTTATCGACCGAACCTGGCCCACCCCTGAGCAAAACCTTGCTTTTGATGAGGCCCTGCTCGATGCTTGCGAAGGAGGCGGAATGGGTGAAGCGCTCCGGTTTTGGGAGCCATGCGATTATTTTGTCGTGGTCGGCTACTCGGGCAAAATCCACGAGGAAGTAAACCGCGCGGTTTGTCAAAAACAACAAATTCCGATCCTGAGGCGCGTATCCGGCGGAGGAACGGTGCTCGAGGGTCCCGGCTGCCTTAATTTTTCCCTTATCTTGCACACAAACGGTTCGCAACCGTTAAAAAATCTCTCCGAAACGAATGCGTACATTTTGGAACGCCATCGCGAGGCGCTTCAACCGTTCGTCGAGGAACCGATTGAGATTCAAGGGACGAGCGACCTGGCGCTCGGCGGCCTTAAATTTTCCGGAAATGCCCAGCGCCGCAAGCGCCGTGCGCTTTTATTCCATGGTACTTTTTTAACGCAGTTCGACCTGAGCCAAATAGAGCTGTTTCTTCCTATCCCCAAAAAGCAGCCGGCGTATCGCAAAGACCGCGCCCATCAGGACTTTTTGAACAATGTCCCCATCCGTCCCGAAGACATTAAAAAAGCACTTGCAAACAAATGGAATGCGGTCGAACCGTTCCAAGGGAATGTTGAAACGCAAATGGAGCGGCTTGTTACGAAACGGTATGGGAATCGGAGCTGGAATTACAAATTTGAGTGAGAAATTTTGACTAAACGCGCGCTTTCGCGCTCGTGCGGCGCGAGGAGGTCCGTCCGGGCTGAAGACGGTAAAGCGCCGTCAAATAATCCCGCATGCCTTCTTCGATCGTGTAACGCGCTTCAAAACCGATTAACTTTTTGGCCCGGGAAACGTCTGCCTGGGTTTTGCTCTGATAAAATTCATACGGATTTTCAAAGTAATCGGGTTCAAGCGAAGTTCCAAGCACCTCATTCAGCACTTCAATGAGCCGATTAAAGCTGACCGCCTTCCCCGTTCCGATATTGACGACGCCGCTTTTCTTGGCCTCAAATGCTTTCAGGTTTGCGTCTACGACGTCTTTCACATAAATATGGTCCCGCATTTGTTCCCCGTCGAAAAAAATCCTTGGACGTTTCCCCTTCCTCATTTGTTGGGCCAATTGGTAAATCATGCTGGAAGCTTTCCCTTTATACTGCTCCCGTAGACCGTATACGTTGAAGTATCGCAAGCCCGTGACCGGAATTCGATACTGTTTGGCCGCACCCCAAGCGAGCTGATCACAAAGCATTTTGGAGAAGGCGTACACATTCAGCGGTTTAATCGGCCCATCTTCGCGTTGAGGTGCCGGCTCATTGCCGTATTGGGCCGCTGAGGAAGCGTACACGAACGGGATTTTATGCTTGGCTGCGAATTGAAGCGCTTTGCGCATCCCCTCTACGTTTGCGGCGATCATTTGCTTTTGGTCGCAAAGCGTGGTGTCCGTAATCGCAGCCTGATGAAACACGGCATCGACAGGCCCGAGCGCATCCCAATCCGCTACATTCACATCTTCGGCGATCACGTCCCCGCGAAATTCGATAAGATTATGAAAATCGCCCGTCAAGAAATTGTCGATGACGGCAACGTCCCAGCCCTTTTCCTGCAAGGCAAGCGATAAATTGGAACCGATAAATCCGGCCCCGCCGGTCACAATCGCTTTCATGCCTTTCTCCCTTTAAACCGGATGCGGCACATGGGTCTTGGGCGTCGCGCGTAGGCGCTTCCCTTTTTGTATTTGATTTTTCTGATGATACGTTATTTTCTTCAGCACATCGCCTTCCCAATGATATTCCATCCGCGAGCGGCGCGCATAAAATTTTTTCTCAAGCGCGTAGCCGGCCACCAGCGGAAGCGAGACGGAGGGTTCGACAAATGCCATGTGATGGGTCGCCTCTTTCGCGATTTTCCCCCAGGAGGCCGCTTCCGAAAGCGTGCTGCCGCTTAAACCGCCCCAGTGGGGTGCATCCGTCGTCAGTTGAATCGCATATTGATGGCCGCCGGTATGGACGCCAAATACATAGGCCGAAACAATGGCGTCGTTAATAAAATTTTTCGGGACGCCGCCGGCCACGTAAAAGGCCGCTGTTCGTTTGGATTGAACCACGATTTGCGTCAATTCGTAATTGTCCCGAATGGCGCTAATGACGACACCTTTTTTCCGGGCCAGACGCGCCCGGTGATAATGCTCGGTTAACCCGATCCCGATGCTCGAGTCATTTAACGCTGGGGAAAACACGGGAATTCCCCGGCGCCGGGCGGTCCCTAAAATAGAATTGGGATCCGTAATGTCTTTCGAAAGCTCCTCCAAAAACGAGCGGCTGGAATATTCCCCGGGCTTCATTCCGTCCGCAAACTTTGCAATTTTGGAATCGAGCTTGATGAATTCCTCCTCATCCACGTAGGTGTCATAAATCCGATCGATCAATAAATCGCGCAATTCGCCGTCATCGGCCTTCGGGTCCCCGCGAAAATGCCGAAACCCGCAGGCCTGATAATAATCCTGATACAAAATTGCCCCGGTCGAGACAATCGCATCCACCATTCCGTATTCCACGAGGTCGCGGATCACTTTGCGAAGCCCGGCGGCAATCAAAGGGCCGGCCAGCCCCAGAAAAATGGTCGGGCGCTCGCGATCCTGAAGCATGCGCCCAAAAATCCCGGCGACCGCGCCTATACTACGTGCTTGAATGGAAGCATCCTGATAAGCTTCGACGAGTTCACCTATCGTCTTTAACTTTTCAAGATCCGCCTGCTTGACGGGATGCGCCAGTATTTCCCTTTTTCGTCTTTTGGAAGCTTCGGTGCTTAAATGAGCGGCCGATGATAGGTTCACAAGTCTATTTCTCCACAATATTTACGATTTATGAATTTCCAAAAAATGCAGCACCACGTTATTCTAGCGGGTTTTAAGCGGAAATCAAGGAAGGAGATAGGGCTTTATTCGCCCAAAATACTCTTAATCTGGCTCAGTAATTCTTTCGGCTCGTACGGTTTTGAGATATAACCGGCAATTCCTTCCGGCCCGAACAGCTCGATCATGGCAGCTTTCGGCTTGGCGGAAAAAATAACGACCGGGATTTGCGTAAGTTCCGGGTCCCGTTTAAACTCTTTCAAGACCGCAAATCCGTCCATCCCGGGCATAATAATATCCAAAATCACAAGGTCCGGTTTGCACTTGCGCGCATCCTCCATGGCGTTCTCGCCCATGGAGGTAAAGATTTGATAACCGCTGGCTTCCAGACGGATCTTCGCCGTTTCAACCACATCCACTTCATCATCCACGATCAGAATTTTTTTCCCCATGAGTGCCCTTTTCTTACACTATCGGAACAATCACTTTCGGCTGAAGGGACAATTTTTCAATGTCTCCCGGCCCTTTGTTGGCAATAATAGAAAAACCCGATAATGGTTTTAGCATCTTTTATCGTACCATCCCGAATCATCCTTTGCAAACGGCGAAACGGTATGACCCTGGGTTCCAAAAATTCATCCGTATCCGTGAGGCCGGGTTTTGGCTCAAGGCCCGCGGCCAAATAAAGACGCATGAACTCAGTAGAAACGCCGGGTGCCGGATAAAAAGAACCTAATTTTTTCCATTTTTTGGCTCCAAATCCGGTTTCCTCCGCAAGTTCACGTTTGGCGCAGGCAAGCGGAGCTTCGTTCGGTTCTAAAGTGCCCGCCGGAAATTCGTAAATGGCCTTTCTCAACGCTGTCCGGAATTGCTTCACCAAAACAAACCGTTCCCCTTTTAAAACAGGGACGACCACCGCAGCGCCCGGATGAAACATAATGTCGTGTCGGAATTTGCGCCCGTTAAACGCCCGCATGTGAACGGACTTGAGCGTAAAAATGCGGCCGCGGTGAATCGGCTTGATGCTGAGCGTTTTAAATTTCCCCAGTCTTTTTCGCGCGCTTTTCATTCGTCTCAGGCGGGAAATAAATCAACCTGAACGGGATCTCCGACCTTCAATTTAAATCGGTCTTCGGCTGATCCGTCACGGAGCGCAAATTCCAAAAGATCAATGCTGTTCCACACGGCGATCAGCTTCCCGTGGGCTCCGCCGCCAAAATGTGTGACGAGCGTAGCGTGTTGGTTCCGGCCGATTCGAATCGGCGACTCGATCCGGCGCCGGCCGAGATCGGCCTTGGAAATATTGGAAAAAGCGTTGCCGAAATGATCCATGTAAATGAGCTCGCCCGATAATTTACCTTTTTTCAGAACCGGATTTTGAACCGGAAGCATACGGACGTTTGAGATCACGGGCCCCAGGGAGTGAAACATATTCCGGCGGCTCAAATGGGCCCCCACCGGCGAGAAAATATCGCGCCCGTGAAACGTGCTGCTCACGGGCTTTCGAAAATACCGGTGGTTTTGAATCTGGCGGATCACGTACTTCGGCTCCTTCAAAAGCACATGAGTGAACACGCCGTTGTCCGGCCCCACCAAAAATCCGCGGCTCGTTTGAACGCAGATCGCCCGGCGGCGGCTGCCGACCCCCGGATCCACCACCACAACGCATACTGTTCTGGCCGGCAAATAGGGGTAAACGGCGGCGAGAAGAAAAGCCGCTTCCCCGATGTTTTGAGGCCGTATGGCATGTGTCACATCCATCACGGCGGCCCGCGGATTAATGCTTGCGATCACCCCTTTAATAGACCCCACATAATGATCGCGCGTTCCGAAATCGGTTAAAAGCGCAATGGGAAGATTCATAATGGTTGAGCCGCTCCGTGTTCCAGGCACCTCGTGATCGCAGCAATCAGGCGGTCGAGGTTTAATTTCTCCTTTGCGGAAATTAAAACTCCCTCCGGGAAATATTGAAGCACCCGTGCGCAATCCGTTTCGTTCATCAAATCCATTTTGTTGAGTGCCAGCACCAACGGTTTTGTTTCCACCTCGAGTTCCGCCAGCACCCGCGATGCCGCTTTGTGTTCCTGCTCCATCGAGGGGCTGGCTGCATCCAGTACATGTACCATCACATCGGCCTCCTGAATTTCCTCAAGGGTCGCGTGAAACGCTTCAATCAGTGAATGCGGCAGGTCGGTTAAAAATCCAACCGTATCCGTAAATAAAATTTCATGCCCCCTCGCTTTAAACACGCGTGTGGTGGGGTCCAGCGTCGCGAACATTTTGTCTTCCACCACCGCTCGCGCATCCGTCAGGGCATTCAGCAGCGTGCTTTTTCCCGCATTGGTATACCCTACCAGAGCGGCCACATGAAAGGCCTTGCGCTTTCTGCGGGTTCGAATAAGACACCGATGCCTGCTGACCTTTTCAAGCTCTTTTCGCACACGGCCGATGCGCTCCCGGATTTTGCGCCGGTCCATCTCCAGTTTTTGTTCGCCGGGCCCCCGCGTTCCGATACCGCCTCCCAGCCGGGACATAATCACGCCCATGCCCACCAAACGCGGCAGTAAATAATTGAGCTGGGCGAGCTCTACTTGAAGCCGCCCTTCCCGGGACTGGGCACGGCGCGCGAAAATGTCCAGGATCAGTCCCGTCCGGTCGACCACCCGAAGCCCGGTCGCCGATTCAATATTCCGGCTTTGGACGGGTGAGAGATCGACATTGAAAATAATCAAATTGGCCCCTACCTCGCGTGCCTTTTGGGTGATTTGGGCCAGTTTTCCGCTGGCGATGAAAAAATTCGGCGTGGGCCGCTCAAGCGGCGCCCCCACTTCTCCCGACACCGCTCCTCCGGCAGAACGCGTTAACTCCGAAAGTTCCCGAAGACTTTCCTCTAGTGAACGGCCTCCCGGCCTCTTGAGTTTAACGGCCACCAGAAGCGCCCGGTCACGCGGCATATTGCTCCAAAATGCTTCGAACGGCACCTGCCTGAAAGCGATTTCCCCGGACGGGAATCCAATGAATCCGCTCGTCTTTTCGAAACCAGGTCAACTGTTTTTTCGCCAAATGCCGCGTCCTTTTTTTGATTTCGGAAACGGCGGTTTCCAAGTCTTTCCTTCCGTCCAAACATTCCAAAATCTCTTTGTATCCGATCGCTTTCCGGGCAGTCCTCGAAAATCCCGCGCGCTTTAAGCGTTTTACTTCGTCGATCCAGCCGCTTGAGAACATGTGATCGACTCTTTTCTCAATCCGCTCATACAGCTCCCTGCGGTCGCGTTTGAGGCCGAACATTTGGAAATTAAATCCCTTTGCTTTTAATCCGCCGGATCCGTTTTCAAATTCGCTCGGCTTGCGCTTCGAGAGCTCATACAGTTCAAGGGCACGGATCACGCGCTTGGTATCGTTCGGATGAATGGCGCGGGCGCGATTCGGATCGATTTTGGCCAGTTTCGCATGCAGCTTTTTTGAGGATTTGGCTTCTCCTTCCAAACGTCGGCGGAGTTTGGGGGCGCCGCCGGGTGACGGAGGAAGTCCGTCCAGAAGCGATTGAATATAAAAACCGGACCCGCCGATCGCAATGGGGGTTTTCCCCTTGCGGATAATTTTTTGAATCGCTTGAAGCGCAAGCAGGCGGTGCTGAAATACGGAGGAGCGCTTCCTCGGATGAATCACGTCGATCAAATGATGAAGCACCGTTTTGCGCTCCCGGACGGTTGGTTTCGCCGTTCCGATGTCAAGTCCCCGGTACATTTGCATCGAATCGCAGGAGATGATTTCCCCGCCCAATTTTTTTGCGAGGCAAAGCGCGACGTCGGATTTGCCGCTTCCCGTGGGGCCGACAATGAAGATAACGGTACTCGGCATCCCACGTACCTACATTTTCTCAGGGGCCGAAACCCCGAGAGTTCCGAGTCCGTTTCTAAGTACGATTCGCACGCAATCGGTCAGAAGCAGGCGCGCTTTTGTCGCCGGCTGATCGTCCGTCACCACCCGCTCGCGGGCGTAAAACTTGTGAAACAGGGCGGCCAATTCTCTTAAATAATCGGCGACCCGGTACGGCTCCAGATGGTAAGCCGCCTGTTTTAAGACCTCCGGGTACTGCACCATTTTTTTAATCAAATCGAGCGCTTCTTCACCCGTGATTAAATGGACGTCGGCATTTGGGTCCACCCGCTGATTGGCAAAAGCAAGAATATTCGAAATGCGCGCATGGGCATATTGAAGATAATAAACGGGATTGTCCTGAGACTTTTCTTTGGCCAGTTCCAAATCAAAGTCCAGATGGGTATCCACTTTTCGCATCAAAAAGAAAAACCGCGCCGCGTCCGCGCCCACCTCATCCATCAGTTCCCGAAGCGTCACAAACTCCCCCGCGCGCGTGGACATCCGCACCGGTTCCCCGCGGCGATAAAGCGTCGTCAGCTGAACGATCAGAATGTGCAGCGCTTTCGGATCAAATCCAAGCGCCTGGCAGGCCGCCTTAAGCCGCGGGATATAACCGTGATGGTCCGGCCCCCATAAATTAATCAACTGGGTAAAGCCGCGGTCAAATTTGTGTTTATGATAAGCGATGTCCGGCGCCAAATAGGTATATTCCCCATCCTGTTTCTTCAGCACGCGGTCTTTGTCATCGCCGAATTCGGTGGAACGAAACCACAAAGCGCCGTCTTGCTCATAGAGTAAATTTTTCTTCCGGAGAAGGCCCAACGTTTGTTCAATCAACTGTTGATCGCCAAGCGAGTGCTCGCTGAAATAGGCGTCAAACGTAACGCCGAGATCCGAAAGGTCCTTGCGAATCCCGCTCAAAATGGCGCGAATGGCGTAGTCGGCCGCAAGGGCGATAGCGTCTTCTTTTGATTTTACTTTCCCCAACGCTGCTTTTTGTTCCTTCCGAAACGCTTTGGCAAGTTCCACCAAATAAGCGCCCTGATAGCCGTCTTCCGGTATCTCTACTTTTTTCCCCTCCAATTGCCCAAGGCGCGCATGCAAGCTCTCCCCCAAAAGCTGAATCTGCCGCCCCCGATCGTTTACATAAAACTCCCGATGGACGTCATAGCCCACCGCATCCAAAACTCTGGCCAAAGTGTCCCCCAGGGCCGCCTGGCGGCCGTGCGCAATGGTAAGCGGGCCCGTGGGATTGGCGCTGACAAATTCGACAATTGCTTTTTGGCCCGCTCCCACCTGAGATCGCCCGTAGCGGCGGTCTTCGCGATGGATTTCATGCAATTCATCGATCACGGATGTTTCGGTGAGAAAAAAATTAATGAAGCCGGGTTTCTCTACCGTGATTTTTCTAATTTTTCCGCTCCACGCCGAATCGCCCTGAACCGCTCGCTGGAGAATGGCACGCGATTTCTGGGCAATCTCAAGCGGATTTTTCTTCGCCAGCCGCCCCAGTTGAAAAGCGAGATTGACCGCAAGGTCTCCGAACTCTTTATTTTTCGGGACCTCGATGTCGTAGTGAATGTCCCCTGGAGGTACCTGTTCGAGATCGGACTGGGCGAGAATGCTCGGCAGGGTTTCGTCAACGAGTTTTTTTAGGTCGCTTTTCATACAACGGGGAACCGTTCAAGATTTTTCCTTCCCCCCAAAGCCGCTCCAAATTGTAAAACGCTCTCGTGTCGCGATGAAACACATGGATCATGACGGAACTGTAATCGAGCAAAATCCATTTTGCCTCCTGCAATCCTTCCGTGTGATGGGGCTTGATTTTTTTCTCGTGCAACTTATCCAAGACGGCGTCTGCCAATGTCCTCACGTGCCGGTCGGAATTGCCGTGAACCAAAAGAAAGTAATCGGCAACGGACGTTAATTTCCGAATGTCCAAAATAATCGGATCGATTCCCTGCTTGTCTTCAAGCGCCGCGCGGGCCGCCAGCGCAATGGCCTTTGCATTCAAGGCAACGATTTCCTTTTCCCTGGCTGGGCATTTTGTTCCAAATGAAGCAGTGTCCGCTTCCAGCGAATCCCGCTTTGAAAGCCCCCGAGCGAATGATCGCAGCGCACAACCCGATGGCATGGAATCAATATCGGAACGGGATTGCGTTTTAACGCATTTCCAACGGCGCGGGCCGCCCGCTTTGATCCGCTTCGGCGTGCAAGCTCGCCGTAAGAAATCACGGCACCTTTGGGAACCTGGAACAGCGCTTTGAATACGCGTTTCTCAAATGCTCCAAACTGATTCCAGTCTACCTGAACCTTGAGCCGGTGAGCCGGAAATGTTTTACCGGCCAGTAAGCCGTTTAGAAGCCGGCCACAGGCCAGAAGATGAGCTTTCGCCTTGCGGGAAACCGTCTTCGGGCCGCGGGCACAGAAGCGGCGGCCGGGAAACACAATGCTTGTGATTCCCGTGTCGCGCGCAGCCGCCTGAAAACGGCCGTAAGGGGTGTTGATGGTTTGAACGTAAAGGGAATTTGACACCATCAAAAGGAAATCCGGACCTGCCGCTCGTCCGCCGGCGAAACGACGGCGCGGGTCTCGCCGTCACTTTTCAATTCCCGCACTTTTGTAATTTCCTCCGCCGTTTGATCCACCCGCTTCGCCAGTTTTTCGACTGGCTTTGGCGTGCTGGCGCACCCCGCAGCGGTCATGAGCCAAAAAAACGACAGAATTAAAACGCTTTTTCCAAATCGTCTCATTTTTTCTCCCTCATTTTATCATCCCTTATTTTAGGCGTCCAGCAGGCACTTCGACGGCTCCTCCAGCGGCATATGGTGAGCACGGGCCACGGCCTCGTAAATCAGCTTCCCCTTTAAAATGTTAATCCCCGCCTTTAGCTCGGGAAAGCGTGAGACGGCCGGCGCAAGACCGTCTGCGAGTGCGGACGTGTATTTAAGACTCGCGGTCTCCAAGGCGGCGGAGGCCGCAGAACTGGCCAGAGACGGAATGTTCGTGACCGAGAACCGCAGGTTACCAAATGAATCCAAATAAAGCGGCTCTTCATAATCCGTCGGACGGGATTCGGCGATGTTCCCGCCTTGGTCGATGGCAATGTCCAGAATAATTTTTTTCTTCTGTTTGGAAATTTTTTGAAGTAACGCGGCATTGATCACCAAAGGTGCCCGCTCGCCGGCCACATGCACGGCGGAAATAATCACGCTTGAGGACGTCAAAAACGCTTCGTACATCATCGTTTCATGCGGATCCAGCAAATGAACGGACAAATTAAGAGACTTAAATTCCTTAGCCAAAAGCCGGCGTCTTTCATCCGAGACCTCGCTTAAAAAAACAGTGGCCCCCATACGCTTGGACATAATGGCCGCATTGATGCCCACCCGCCCGCCGCCCAAAATAATGACCTGTCCCAACGGAACGTTTTTGGGAACATAGGGATAATTAAATGCCGCTTGCTCCATAACGCCTTTGGCCAGAGGGAGCCCATAAATTTCATTTTTCCGGATTTGAATATAATTTTGAAACACCCCGGCGAAATAGGCGGCCAAAATGCCGGCCAGCTCACTCATGGGGGCCAACAGCGGGGTTTGCCCGCTTTCTTCCACCGTTTCATAAGCAATGGCAGTGGCATGCGATTTCTGAAGCGCCTCCACAAGCGGTCGCTCGGCGGGAGCAGCCAAGTGAAGATACGAAAAAATAATGTGACGGGGTTCAAATAATTCAAACTCTTCCGGGCCGGGCTGCTTCACTTTTTTGATGATGTCGCTTTTCTTCCACAGTTCTTTCCGGTCGCGGACGAGCATAGCGCCGGCACGCTGATAATCCTGATTGGAAAAGCCGGCCTTGAACCCCGCACCTCTTTCCACATACACGGTAACCGCCTGCGCCGCAAGCGTCTCAACCCCCTTGGGCGTAAGGCCCACCCGGTCTTCTCCGGTTTTAATTTCCTTGGGTATCCCGACGGTTAAGCGCACAACTCATCCTTGAAAATGATTGGTGATCGGCATGCGGCGGCCAAACCACGCTTTCTGAGTAATTCTCAAGGCCGGCGGAAGCTGTCGCCTTTTGTATTCATTGTGATCCACGGCCGAGATGACACGGCTGACGGCTTTGGGAGAAATATGCCTCGCCTTGAGCTTTCTCGCAATTTCATCGCGGCCTACATTGCCTTCAATATAATGTTTCAGAATTTCATCCAAGACAGGGTAAGGCGGCAGCGAATCCTGGTCTTTTTGATGGGGACGCAATTCTGCCGAAGGCGCCCGTTTTAATGTGGACGGCGGAATGACGCGGGAAAGCGAATTCCGGTAATGCGCTAGCCGATAGACGTCGGTTTTGTACACGTCGCCGATCACGGAAAGCCCGCCGCACATATCGCCATAGAGCGTGCAATAACCCATCGCGAGTTCCGATTTATTTCCCGTCGTCAAGAGAAGCGTGCCTTCATCGTTGGACACATACATCAATTGAATTCCTCTCAAACGCGCTTGCAGATTCTCCATCGCCACGGTAATTTTTTGACCCTTCGCCGGCGGAATGCCGCGCGTTCTCTTTTCGGCTTTGACTTCCTTGATAAAATCCAAATACCGGGAACGAATCGAATGCGTTCGAAACTCAATTCCCAAATTTTGGGCAAGCAGCTTAGCGTCGCGCAGACTCCGTGCAGAAGAATAGGGTCCTGGCATCCCCACGCCGATAACCGACTTGGCTCCTAATGCGTCGGCTGCCAATGCCGCAACGAGCGCTGAGTCAATGCCGCCGCTCAAACCCACGGCCACCTTATGAAAACGATTTTTCCGCACATAATCCCGCAGTCCGAGCATGAGCGCTTCATAAATCTCACCGGTCGCGTTTGAACGATTTGCTTGGAGTTTTGGACGAAAAGATCTTTTTGAGCCAAGATCGATGGAGCATCGATAAAGCGACTCGCGGAACGGATCGGCTTCAAAACAAATATGTCCTTCGGGATCGGCCACAAAACTTCTCCCGTCAAAAATCAAATCATCCTGTCCGCCCACCTGATTGGCATAAAGAATCCAGACCCCATATTCTTTCGCTTTACGCGAAACCAGCGCATGGCGGATGGAAACAACGTCCCGGTGATACGGAGAGGCGGAAATATTGATAATGACTTTCGCCCCCTTTCGGGCCAAAAGACGGGCTGGTTTCACCGGATAAGCGTCATCCCAAATGTCTTCGCAAACAGTGGCTCCGACCGGAATTCCATTGAGCGAAAAAAGATCATACTGCTTCCCGGGCGTGAAAAAAATTTCTTCCAAAAAAACGTCGTAGGTCGGGAGAAGCCGTTTGTACTGTTTGCAAATGACCCGGCCGTTTTTAAAAACTGCGAGCGCATTATAACTTTTCAAACCTGCCCGCTCCCCTCGATCGATGAAACCAAGCGCCACTGCCACCTGTTTGCGCCGGGTAAAACGGGTAATTTCATCAAAAGCCACTAAATTTCTATCGACGAAACTTTTTTTATTCGCCAAATCCCATACGGGATAACCGGAAACGGAAAGTTCCGGGAAAATCACAAGGTCCAAAACTTCCGATTCCGCCCGTTGAATATAAGAACAAATCTTGCGGGTGTTCCCCTCAAAATCCCCTACGGTAGGATTGATTTGTGCGAACCCAATATGTAATTTTTTCATAGGAACCCAACTCAAACGTGGACCTGAGGGGATTTGGCGCTTCGATCTCGCAAACATCGCCTAGCTTCGCTCCGCTTGCTAAGCGATGCTCGATCTCAGTCGGCCACTCGCCGCATTGATCGTCGCGACTGCTCCTAACGTTGCAATCGCATGAACTGGCAATGCGGCTCCCTTCAAATCCCATTAACTTCTGGACCTGAGGGGATTTGAACCCCTGACCTCCAGAGTGCGATTCTGGCGCTCTCCCAGCTGAGCTACAGGCCCTGATTTCATTAGAATACAATCCTGACCCTTTATTAAAAATCAGGGACAGCACCGACTTCCCACAAAAATTCAATCATCGTCGGTGCAGGCCCGACTTAATACAGTCACCAATCCTCTTGCATAATTCAATAAAAGATGGGACAGGCCTTTATATAATCATTCTTTTCAAATATCCCTTCAATTCCCCAATCGGCTTCTCTCGGTCCAGCTCATGAATCAGTTCGTGGTAAAAACCGTTAAAAATGCGCATGTCCTTTTTCACGGAAGAAGTTCGCTCAAAAAAACTTTTCGTTTTTTCAAGCGACACCACCTTGTCATCACCGGCCGCTAAAACGAGAAGCGGCAAAGACAGTTCGCTCGCGCGGTGAAAAATCTCATCGGCTGCATGAAACATCTCATGCGCCAGATGAATCGTGATGCGCTTTTGAATCAATACGTCGTTGGAATAACGAATAACCGCTTCTTGATCATGGGTCAAATGCCGCGGGAAAATCGGATTGGCCCAGATCATTTTTCCGGCGAAAGGGTTCAGAAAATCGGTCAGGGGTTTGAGAAGCCATTCCCAACGCGGCAGGCCGAAGAAAGGCGACAGTAATGCCAGTCCTGCCCATGCTTCTTGCCGTTTGAGCGCGACATGGGTGGCAATTAAACCACCCAAGCTTTGCCCCAAAAGAACAAACTGCTTATCTCTGAATCCCTTTGCCTCAACAAACGATTTAAAGTGGTAAATGTCCCCTGCAAAATCTTCAAAGCGGTCCGCATGAACCCGCCGCCCTTCCGACTCGCCGTGGCCGCGCAGATCATGCACGATCACCGAAACGGGAAGTTCTCCGAGCGCACGCGCAAGGTCCGCATAGCGGTTTGAATGTTCTCCAAAACCATGCACCATCAGGACGACAACGGGTGCTTCCTGTTTCAGCCAAAACCGGTAAAACAACTTGGTTTGATCAAACGACAAAAAATATCCGGTCTCTGGCTTCATCCGTTTTGTCTTGCGTCTCGCGGTACATTCGTTCAATGACCTCTCGGCACCGTTCGCCCACGACGGCTCGCTTGATTTTGAGCGTGGAGGTCAATTCCCCCCCTTCCTGGGACCATTCCCTGGCAAGCAAGGTAAAATACTTGATTTTCTCATAGGGCGCAAGGTCCTGAGTATGTTCTTCGATGCGCTCCCGGATAAATTGATGCACCGCTTTTTCCTGAATCAGCGCTTCGCGCTTCTCAGGCAGCCGAACCCCCCGCGCCCGAAGCGCCCGGCGCACCTCGTCCAAGTTCGGGACAATGAGCGCCGTCAAAAAATTTCGGCCCTCCCCGATCAAAACGATTTGATTGACGGCGGGCTCGGCCAAAATCAAATTTTCGATGTTCTGCGGGGCCACCTTTTTGCCTCCCGAATTCACAATAATGTCCTTCTTGCGCCCCGTGATGAACAAAAACCCATCGGTGCTGATGGACCCCAAATCCCCCGTACGAAACCATCCGTCTGTAAAGGCCTCGCGCGTGGCCTGCTCATCCTTGTAATAGCCCTTCATCACCAAAGACCCGCGGGTTAGAATTTCGCCATCCCCAGCGATTTTCACTTCCACATGATCCAGCGGAATGCCGACCGATCCAAAACAAAAGCGGTCGATTCGATTGACGCTAATAACGGGTGAGGTCTCCGTCAGCCCGTACCCTTCCAGAATCAAAATCCCGGCCGAATAAAAAAATTCCGCGAGTTCTTTGGGCAAGGGCGCGCCCCCCGAAACAAAAAACCGCAGTCGTCCGCCCAATTTTTGATAGATTTTTGAAAAAACCAGTTTTTCCGCCAGTGCACTTTCCCATTTGAGAATGAGCGGCAGGGGTTGTTTGGCAAGCTCCAATTTGTATTTTTCGCGCCCCACCGTACAGGCCCATTCAAAAATTTTTCTTCTGAAGGCCCCGGCCTCGCGAACCGTGCTTTCGATTTGGGCGTATGTCTTCTCGAAAAACCTCGGGACGGCGCATACAATAGTCGGCTTCACCTCAAAAAGATTTTGAGGTACCGTGTTCATATTCTCCGCATAAGCAATGGTAGAGCCGGCCAAAAGCCCCAAATAATACCCGCCGGTCCGTTCAAACACATGGCTGAGCGGCAAAAAAGATAATGACACGTCGTCTTCTGTGATCGGCAGCGCCGCTTTCGAATCAAAGCAATTGGAGAGAAAATTCTGATGGGTCAGCATCACCCCTTTGGGTGTGCCCGTTGTGCCGGAGGTATAAATAATGGTCGCCAGATCTTGAGCGGTTACGCTCTGAACAAGCGTTTGATAACGCTCGCTTCCCGTCTCCGGCACAAATGAGGCAGTAAGCGTTTTGAAATCGACCACATGTGATATCCCATCCTCTGCATCGAATAAAACGATATGCTTCAGCAACGGCAGTTGACTTAAAACGGGTTCGATGCGCACAAGCTGTTCCCGCGTCGAAACAAAAAGCAGTCTTGCTTCCGAGTGGGCCAAAACGCGTTCGATTTCTTTGGGAGAAGCCGTTGCGTAAAGCGGGACCACCACTCCGCCGGCGGACAGAATGCCGAGATCGGCGTAGGCCCACTCCGGGCGATTTTCCGAAAGGATGGCGGCCCGGTCCCCCTTGCGGAACCCCTGACTGACAAGCCAAAGCGCCACCGAAGCCACCCGGCAGCGGAACTCTTCCCACGAAATATCGTGATAATGACCGTCACGCTTCGCACGCAGGGCTGTTCTTGCGCGATAATGTTCGGCTTGTTTTAAAAATAAATCGGCTAAGCTTGAATATCCCATCCTGAACCGATCGGGGGGATTAGGATTTTTTCTTCCGGGGAGACCGCGCCGGAGGTTCTGATGCTTGGTTCCCTTTTTGTTCCAGCTCTAAAAGTTCCTGGCGGTTTTGCTCCGCTTGTTTGGCAATCAGCTTTAGCTTTTCCTGATCTAAAATTTTGGCCAGATTGACTTGATCCTCCGTCTGAACCGATCCCGGCGGCTGCATGCTCTTGAGGATTTGTTCATGAATGCGTGCCTGCGTTAGGATCCGATCGACCTGTACCCGGTCGACCCGAGCTTGCTGCTCCAACTGGCGTGTCTGTTCGATAATTTTGAGCAGCTCCGTCTGTACTTGCGCAATCTGTACCTGTTGAACCGCGGGCCTTACTGGCGGAGCAGCAATCTTGACCGGCTTGGGAAAAACAGACGGGGTTGTCGTCACCGGCCGAAACGGCTTTGAATGAACCAGCGGAGCGGAAGCCGAACCGGCGGCGGGTTGGGCATCGGCTTTTGGCTCGCGGGCCTGGCCGGATTGTTTCTTTGTCGATTCCTTTTTGGATGCTTTGGAGGCCTGACTTTCCTTTTTGCCCCAATCCCAAAAAGCCCCCGTCACAAACAAAAAAGACAGACAAACAATGGTAAGGACGACTGAAAGACGGTACGGTTGTTCGTTTGAATAAATGTTCATTTTTTGAACCTGCCCTTCAAAGCACTAGCGATTCTGAAACTTGGGCTGACGCTTTTCTAAAAACGCGCGCACGCCCTCCTTTTTGTCTTCCGTTTCACACACATCCCCGAACAGCTCCGCTTCCAACGCGAGCGCGTCAGAGAGCCCCTTTTTCTCGCCCTCCCGAAGCGCCCTTTGAATCAAACGAACGCTGACCTGGGGCTTTGACGCGATTTTCTTCGCAAGTCCTACCGCTTCCTTCAAAAGCCGTCCGTCGGGAAACATTCGGTCAATCAGTCGAACGTCAAGCGCTTCTTTTGCGGAAATCATATCGCCGGTAAGTAAAATCTCCCTGGCTTTGGACATGCCGACGATTCTAGGAAGCCGCTGGGTCCCGCCGAAGCCCGGAATAATTCCGAGTAAAATCTCGGGCTGTCCTAATTTCGCCCGATCGGAAGCGACCCGGATGTGGCAGGCCATGGCAAGCTCGAGCCCCCCTCCCACGCAAACGGCGTTAATCGCGCAAATCACCGGTTTGTCCGAACATTCGATTTTGTCCAAAACTTGCTGCCCTTTTTTCACCAGCTGAATCGCGTCCTGTTTGGACTTGATATTGGCAATCTCTTTTATGTCCGCTCCTGCAATAAACGTATAAGGTCCTTCGCCGGTCAACACCATCACTTTGTAGCGGTCCTCGCGCTTGAAACGCTCAAGCGCATCGTCAAGCTCTTGCATGACGCGGACAGTCAACACATTCACTTTATTTTCGGGGGGGCGGCTCAAGGTCACAATCATGACCCCTTCTTCTTCTTTGACTTTAACCAATTCCCCTTGCGCGATATCTGCCGCCATTCTCACTCCTCGATTTCTTAAGTTGAATATTCAAAAAATCCGCGCCCTGATTTTTTCCCCAAAAATTGCGCTCCCACCATGCGGCGCAAAAGCGGGGCCGGCCAAAACCGCTCGCCAAATTCGCGATAAAGGTCCAACAGTGTTTTTAACACCTGGTCCAATCCCACTTGATCCGCATAATGAAGAATGCCTTCCTTATCCTGTGGAAAACCGATTCCCGCCACCATGCCCAAATCAATATCGCCTGCGCTTGACACATGCTCCTCAAGACACAGGGCCGCTTCGTTAATCATCGGATAAACCAAACGCTCGATTGAGCATTTCGTCTTTTTGGACGGAACTGATTTTTTTAAATCTTCGATAATATTCTGAAGTGCTTTATCATCCCCTGAGCCGTAGTTATAAAATCCCGCGCCTGATTTCCGCCCAAAGCGTTTTGCCTCATACAGTTTTCCCCAAATCTCGGCCGGCTTCATCCGATTACCGTAAGAATCGAGAAGCACCTTTGCCACATCAAAACAGACGTCAAGTCCGAGATTATCCACCAGCGTAAAAGGCCCCATCGGCAAACCAAATTTGACGGCGGCAGCGTCAATTTCCTGAATACCCGCGGCCCCCTCCTGCACACAATACGCGGCTTCATTCAAATAAGGCATGAGCAGACGATTCACCAAAAAACCGCCGCACTCATTGACCCGAATCGGAATTTTCCTCAGGGATTCCGTAAACGCAATCGTATCCGAAACCGTCTCCTCGCTCGTGGCCAGGCCGGGGATCACTTCCACGAGCTTCATCACATGGGCCGGAAAGAAAAAATGCATGCCGACCACTTTTTCCGGACGTTTCGTGGCGGCGCCCAGCTCGGAAATGGAAAGCGCCGAGGTGTTGGTCGCCAGAATGGCGGTTTCGGAAATATGCGATTCCAGGTCCTGAAACACTTTTTTCTTAAGCTCCATTTTTTCCGGCACGGCCTCGATCACAATGTCCGCGTCTTTGAAGGCGTCATAACCGGTCGCGCCGGAGACAAGTGACATTTTGTTTTCAAGCTCGGAAGCGTCCATTTTGCCTTTGTCCAAGCGCTTTTGATAAATCGAGCGGATTTTCGCAATTCCCTGGTCCACCAACTGCTGATTCACGTCCTTCAACACGACAGGCAGACCTGAATAGGTAATCACCTGAGCAATCTCAGCGCCCATGGTACCCGCTCCGACCACTCCCGCCTTGTAAATATACATTAGAGCACCTATTTCCGCTCGACGACAATGGCCCCGCCCTGGCCGCCGCCGACACACATGGTAGCCAAACCCAAGAACAGATTTCGCCGCTTCATTTCATGCAAAAGAGTGACGACCAGCCGCGCCCCGCTGGTACCTACCGGATGACCGAGCGCAATGGCACCCCCGTTGACATTCGCAATGTTTCGGTCAAATTTCATGACACGCTCGCAGGCAATGAATTGGACCGCAAACGCTTCGTTCAATTCAATCAATTGAATATTTGAAAGCGAAAGTCCTGCCCGTTTCAGAGCAATCGGAACGGCACAGGTGGGACCTATCCCCATACGTTCGGGCTCGACACCGGCGAAACCGTAGGACCGAACCCATCCGAACGGCTTCATGCCCAACGATTTTGCCTTCTCTTCACTCATGAGCAGGACGCACGCGGCCCCATCCGAAATGGGGCACGAGTTGCCGGGAGTAACGGAACCGTTTTCCTTAAAAATAGCCGGATATTGCGACAGAATTTGTTCCGTAAGCCCGGGATTAGGCCCTTCGTCCTGAATGACTGCTTCGGGCGGGAGCTCTTTTCCGAGCACTTTTTTGGGAACCAGCACTTTCACAAGTTCATCTTTGAATTTGCCTTCACGCGTCGCGCGAAATGCCCGTTGATGTGAAAGCAAAGCAAATTGATCCTGATCTTTACGCGAAATATTAAACTCCGCCGCCAAGTTTTCCGCCGTCTCTCCCATGATCTGTTTGCACATGGGGTCCGTCAGACCTTCCCACACCGTATCGATCATCACCGAATGTCTTAGTTTTCTTCCGAAACGCAGGTCGCGGTTGACATAAGGCGCACCCGACATGGATTCGGTGCCGCCGGCAATCACCACATCCGCCTCACCGAGCATAATCATTTGAGCGCCGGAAACAATTGCCTGAAGGCCCGAAGCGCAATTGCGCTGGACGGTAAAAGCGATCACTTCCTTAGGTAGCCCGGCCATTAAGGCAAGGACGCGGGCGATATTGGGCGCATCGCTTTGCTGGCCCACACAACCGAAAATAACCTCTTGAACTTCCTTGGGATTCACCTTGGTGCGCTCGAGAATCCCGCGCACCACCGTTTCCCCCAGTTTTTGAGCAGTCACGTCCCTGAGAACGCCGCCCAAATTCCCTTGAGGAGTTCGAACCCCATCTATGATCACAACCGACTTCATGATTTCACCTAAAAATGAAAAAGACCTGGGCCGCCCCCGGGCCGCATCTTCCAGTCATAAGTGATTGATTTATCATTAGTTAAAGAGAGTTTAACATAGGAAAAAGTTCGTGTCAAACAATCCCATCTATAAATTTTATCAATAGGATCGGGATAGCCCCTGTGGGGCAATTGCCGCCTACGTTTTCTCCTCCGCCAATTGTTTTATCTCCGTCAATTGTTCTTTGGCCTTCTCCTCGCCAATCCGGATAAACTTTACGGCTGAATAAAATTCCGCCCAATGGGCATCGGTCAAGACCGGCCGAATCAAGATATCGGCTTCGCGGGACGCCGAATCCGCGATCCCATATTCCAAAAACTGAATGGTATTCATCAGCACGTTAAAAATGTTGGGGCGATATCTCCGAATGACGCGGCCGCGCAACGCTACCCAAAGGCGAATCAGCGGATTCTTCTTGGCCGCCAGTGCATCGGTCGCGGCACGTTTCGCCTCATAATATCCCTTGCGTTGAAGATGTTCCTCTGGTGCGGAGAGAACGTTCACTGCGATAATTTTTTTCACACCGTAGCGGTTAAGCACCTTGACGGGAAGCGGATCCACCACCCCCCCGTCAATCAGATATTGGCCATTGCACGAAGTGGGGCGAAAAATACCGGGAATGGAAATGCTGGCGCGCACGGCATCCGCCACATTGCCTTCGTCGATAATCACTTCCTCGCCCGTGAACAAATTGGCGGTGACCACTTTCAACGGGACGTGAAGATCGCGAAAGGTTTTGGCGCCCAGATGTGATTTCAAAAATTGGCCCATCTGATTTCCTTTAAAAAACCCGTGATGCGGAAGTGAAAAATCGCGGAAACCGATCAATTTAAAAAATACAGATCGTTCGGTGAGTCCGGAGGCGATCTCCTCCATGGCATCGGCATTCAGGCCGCTCGCCCAAAAAGCGGCCACCAACGCGCCAATCGAAGAACCCGCCACGATATCGACCGGGATATGCTCCCGCTCCAAAACGCGAATCACGCCGATGTGCGCAAATCCGAACGCCGCACCGCTTCCCAGCGCAAGGCCGATCAGGGAGCCCGTCAAACCGCGGGCCAAAAAACGGATGGCTTTTGAATAGCCGCTTTCCGGATGAGACAAAACGAAAGGGATTTCCTCATGGCTTGGCGTCAAGAGGCCGTCTTCAAGCGGGAGCGTAAAAAAGATTTCGCTTGCGGCAAGACTACCGGATTTTTGGACCAGCATCGGATCCAACAGATGGTCCTTCTGCTCGCAAAGGATCCAGCGGATTTTATCGGGCGTAAATCCGAAAGACGTTTTAAACTCTTCGAGCGAACGTTTTACTTCGGAAGCATCGCGATCTTTTTCGCCTGTCAAAAAATAAATCAGGTCGGACTGCTGAATCGCTTTGACCCCCACCTCCCCAAACACGGCGGGAAGGTTTAAAAGCACAAAATCATAATGTTCAGCCAAAGACGTCAGCAGCAAAGCCACCTGTTTTTCATTGTCTGTGCCGGCCGGACCCGTTCGCAGATTCAAAAAATGGAATCCGCCTTTGAGTTCTCCGATCGCTTTTCGGACAGCGTCAAAATCACCGGAAGCGGCTTCTTGCAGCATGAATGCCTTAACTTTCCTGGGTTCCGCCGCCTGATCTGCATGCTCCATCGAGACCACAACCACCTGCTTTTTTCCTTCCAAAACCAGCATGGCCGCCAGATTGGGAAGAAAACTATTTTTTTCTAAATCGGCACCGAGACTGCAGACGGAAATAATTTTCGTCTCCGCCACTTCCCGCCCTTTCGGGCCCAACGCCAGCCGATGGCCCAATGTCCTTCCCAAGTGAAGCGAAAGGGACGGAATTTCGTTGAGCAGGGTTAAAAAATCATTTTTGGCGATTCGGAGCGCCAATCCGTCATTTTTGGCTTCAATGGTCGCGCTGTGTGTGCGCCCGACCAAAATAGAACTTTCGCCGAAATAATCGCCCTGGGAAAGCGTGATGAGCGTGTTTCCTTTGGGGCCGATGACGCGAAAACGCCCTGAAAGAATGACGTAAAATGCTTCGGGCTCTTCCCCGATACGGAACACGATATCCCCTTTTTTGTATTCCACCAGCCGGATTTTGTCCTCAACCAAAGCAAGTTCCTGGGGGCCTAAAGTTGAAAAAAGCGGGATTTTGGAAATCGGAATTTTACTTTTTGCTTCCGCCTTTTTCCAAAATTGAAGAAAATCGAAAGGCATGGCTCTCCAACGGTTAGCGTGTCACGGTTATTTTCGGCGTCATGCTTGACAGACAGCCGGCTTTGTGGTGCGTGCCCGTTAAAAATTACCTGATTTTAAGCAAAAAGGCAACATTCATACTTAGAGCACCTAACAAAAGTACCGCATGAATCGCGTTCGGTCAAAAATAGTCCAGATGCAAGGACAAGCGACGATGGCGTATCAAAGCTTGATACGCCGAGGAGCTTGGACGCCGCAGATGGGCTATTTTTGCCCAAACCCGAAGGGACGCGGCGATTTATGACCCCATACGGCGTCACTCGTCGTCGGCGTATTGAGATTTCAATACGCCTTCCTCCTCGTTCCTTGTCTGGGTTCAAAATCTCTCGCGTCGCGATCATGGGGTACTTTTGTTAGGTGCTCTTAGACTTTAAGCGTTAAGGTATCGGCCAAATCGGGAGGAAAAATGAGGAGAACTAGGAAATCAGCCTTTGAACGGCGTTTCGCCAGCGGTTCATCATGAGACGAACGTCTCGTGGTCTCATCCGTGGCATGAAGCGAACATAGTGAACGTTTCGATCGATTGCCGTGAGCCGAGGCCAAAAGTCAGACGCCAAACCCGCCAGCTTTGCGGCTCCCCAAGCAGTAGACTCGGACATGCTGGTTTGCAACACGGGCACGCCCAATAAATCCGCCTGCAGCTGCATCAAATAACGATTTTGGCTTGCGCCGCCGTCCACTTTTAAAGCCGAAAGGCGAACGCCACTTTCTTTTTTGAAGCAATCGAAAATTTCCCTCACTTGAAAAGCGATTGAATCCAGCGTCGCTTTCACAATATCCTCACGCGTGCTTCCGCGCGTCAGACCGAAAATAGCGCCGCGCACGTCCGGGCGCCAATAAGGCGCGCCCAGTCCCGTAAAGGCCGGCACGACAACCACCTCGCCTGCCCGATCTGCCTTAAGCGCCATAAACTCGGTTTCACTCGAACGCTGAATCACACGAAGCCCGTCACGCAACCATTGAACCGCCGCCCCGCCGATAAAAACGGCCCCTTCCAGCGCATAAGCAGGATTTCCTCTTTCATCACAGGCAATGGTCGTCAAAAGCCCGTAACGCGAATGAATCAAACGTGGACCCGTGTTCACCAATAAAAAACAACCGGTCCCATATGTGTTTTTGCTTTCACCCGCATGATAGCAACCCTGACCAAAAAGCGCCGCCTGCTGATCACCCAGTACACCGTAAATGGGGATACCGTCCGGAAGCGGAGCAAATCGCTTGGTCACGCCGAAGCGGCTGTTGGAAGGTTTCGCCTCGGGCAGAACAGCCTGGGGGACATGAAGAATTTTCGCAAGCCGCAAATCCCATTCTTTTCGCTTTAAATCAAAAAGAAGCGTTCGGGATGCGTTGGTAAAATCGGTGGCGTGCGTGCGCTTGCCCGTCAAGTGAAACAAAAGCCAGCTGTCCATGGTGCCAAACAGCACTTGTCCGTTGCGGGCTTTTCGTCGGAGCGAAGCATCGTGGTCAAAACGCCATCTCAATTTTGTTCCTGAAAAATAAGGATCCAAGCAAAGACCGGTTTTTTTCCGAAATTCCGGCTCAAACCCACTTGCTTTTAGCTCGCGGCATATGTCCTCCGTCCGCCTATCCTGCCACACAATGGCATGCCCCAGCGGCTCACCTGAAAGCCGATTCCAAAGAACGGTGGTTTCACGCTGATTGGTGATTCCGATCGCATGAATTTTGCCGCCTGAAATCCGCGCTTTGCGAAGTGCTCCTCCGATGACTTGTTTCACCGACTTAATAATTTCCGCCGCATCATGCTCCACCCAAGCCGGTTTTGGATAATGCTGGCGAAATTCAGCATAGGCAGATGTCTTCATCCGGCCACTGGAATCATAAAGAATGGCACGACTGCCGGTTGTGCCCTGGTCAATCGCCAGAATATACCCGCCGGCTTTTATGGCCATGCTAATCTGGTATTTGGGAAGATTGCTGGAAAGAACTGCTCATGCAGACTATTTAATACTTTTTAAATATCTTGAATGAATCATTAAAGGAAATTTGGCTGGTTGATTTAAATCAAACGATTTCGGGAAGTTCTTCGGGATCAATATAATCGTTTACTTTGGTTTCGAGCCAATGATTATAGGCATAATCCAACGCCCTAAACTTGTCCACCGGATCAATCATCAAGAAACAAACCCCATGCTCAAAGCCGTCACCGGCACCTTTGGACGGCTTGCTCCACGCAATCTTGCCGGTCGTGCGAATCGGCCTGGGATCATCGGGGATGTGAATTTCCAGGTCCACAAGTGCCCCGTCTTTAAGCGGCGTGGCCGAACTGAGTTTCAACCCGTTTCGAGACAGGTCCTGCGAAAGCCCGGAGCCCTTACTCCCCCCTGTTTCCTGAGAGCGGAATTGCACATCCATATAGGCATCGAAACGCTTGAACTTACGCCTTTCTTTTCCCATTTTTCCACCCTCCTTTCGTTTCGTCTTTTTTTCTTAAGTCCCTATAAACACTTGACTTAAGCATACTTTCTTTATCCGATAAAATAAGTATAACACATGGCTCTTAAATTACAAGCCATTGGAACAATTTTTTTGAATTTTTTTTTGGGGGGGCCTGCCCCAAAGTAGCCCTAAAATACCGAACGAGGTCATCGATAATTCACGAATTGAAGTGGTATTTCGACCGGAGAACTGTCCCTAAGGATTTGGATTACCGTTTGAAGTTCATCCTTCGAACGGGAGGAAACCCGAATTTGATCGCTCCGAATGGAGGGCTGAACTTTAAGTTTTAAATCCTTGATGCATTTAACAATTTCTTTGGCGTGATCTTGCGAGAGCCCTTGAAGGACCTCGGCTGTTTGGCGGATCAATCCATCCATGGCTTTCTCGGGGGTGCTGTACGAAACGGCTTTCACCGAAACCCCCCGTTTGGCAAGCTTGGTCTTCAACATGTCGATGATGTTATTTAACTTCATATCGTCATCGGCAAGAATTAGGATTTTTTTCTCCTCTCGATTAAATGAAATGCCGCTCCGGCTTCCTTTGAAATCAAAGCGGGTTTTGATCTCCTTAAGCGTCTGATTGACGGCATTGTCGATTTCCTGAAGGTTTACCTGGGAAACAATGTCAAAGGAAAAATCTGCCGCCATACTCAAGACGATTGAGCTAGAAAATGCTCGAGGGAAGATTTCTGTTCCGGCTTTAAATTCAAAAACTCAATTCCGGTGTCAAAGGTCACTTTTCCGGAGGCCGGATTTTTGCTCCGGACGATCCACACCACGCGGCCTTCGCAATCGATTGGGGGCTCCTGTTTGGACAGTGCCAGATGAAACCAAACCTGCGAGAGTTTGGACAACTCTTCTTTCAAAATGACGCAGACACCGCCCCTCCCGATATTTTCGGTGCGTGCTTTGATGGCTCCGTGCCCGTGGTCCTTAATTAAAATCTCACATTCGGCACTCAGCCGTGGAAATTGACGCTGGTCCAATCCGGTCCAACCCATAGTGGCGGGAATCCTTATAGAGATTGAATAAATGAATCCGAGAATTTTTGAAACAATTCTGTTTTACGAAATTCTGCCAGTTGGGTTTTCGCCTGACCATAGCTCGGAACCCGATCCAAAAATACGACATAAAGCGGAATTCGCTCGGCCTGAGAAAACGACTGCTTGTAAAAAGCCGAAAAATGAAGCGTCTGAAGTTGCTTCACCAATTCTTGCGCATCCCGAATGCGCTGATAGGTGCACACCTGCACGGCGTAAAATCTTTGCTTGGCTGCCGTCTCGGACGACTGCTTCGCTGCCGGCGGATTTGCGGCGGGCATGTCTCCTCGGTGGGAGGCGGGAGGCGCTTGCGGCGACGCGACCTTTTGGGCGGGGATGGAAACGCTTGGGAGCGTTTCGGAGGGTTCCGAAGACGGGCTTATTTCTTGTGTGTGAAGGACAAAGCCCTGAAATTTTCTATCGGCTAGCCACCCGCCCACACTTTGAACGATTAAAACGGCAGCGATCAATATAATTCCAAGGGATCCCGCCATCTTCCACGGAAAGTTGGCCCCATAACGGCGAAATGCCTGAGCCCAAGCATGGGCAAGCGCTTTCCATTCACCCGCTACGTCGATTTTCTTCTTGTTTGGGATCGATTTTTTCGGGGTGAGCGCAGGCGGCGGGATTATCCGGGAAGGGACGGAAGCGGAATTGTTTCCTTTGTGATATTTGCCATACAATCGTTCCTGGATTTGTTTTTCATCCAGGGTGTTGAGTGAGTCTTCTTTTGATTTCTGTGACAATAAATTCATGTACGTGTTTCTTCCTCCGCCTATGTCCCCGATCCGAATCGTCTAAGCCGCTGAACTGCTTTTTGAAAGCAATGGTTTCTCTTTCAAAAAAAGCGCCAACTTCAACAATTCTTGCGATCCCAGGTTGAGCCGCGCCCTTGGGACAAATCCTTTCCGCTCACATAAATGGACCGCGCGGTCCATCGTGGAAGTGGTTTTAATAACGATTTCGTCATACCCCACTTCTCTGCAGAATTCAATGGCGCGATCCAGGAGTTGAACGCCGACTTTTTTCCGCCGGCAATCCGGCGCGACGAACAAACGCCTCAGAAGCGCGACGCGTTCGTCCTCGCGTTTCACGCCGACCGTTCCGACCACGCGCCCATCCATGGCCGCCACGAAAAACGCTTCTCCAAGCTTGCCGTAAGAAGCAAGGATGTCATTCAAATCCTTTGTGGGGTACGCTTGAGCTTCCTTTGGAAATTCCTGGTTTAACACCGAAATCACCAGCTCGCGCACAGCTTGCACATCACCGGACTGGCACTTGCGTATCGTCAGCATGAATGGCTTTACTTGTTATTTGCCCTTTTCTTTGGGTTTTTCAGTTTTCGCCTTCTCGGATGTCTTTTGAGCCGGAGCCGGTGTTTTTCCTGCAGCTGCCGGAGCTTGGGCGGCAGATGTCTGAGTCGCAGCGGCGCCTTCCGCCGGTGCTGCTTCCTCTTTTGCCGCTTTCTCTTTCTTGACCTTAATTTTGAGAAGTTTTAGCTTGGGAAGATTGTAAACGCTTTCGCGTTCTTTCCATTTCTCCGTCTCTTTTAAGACACGGACCCGCTCATGACGTTTCAGCACATTTCGGTGGCGAACTCCTACCGCGGAAGCCCTTAAACTGTTGTGTTGACTCATTGCTCTCCCTTTCAGACGCATATTGTAACCAATCGCAAGCACTTTTTCTAGAAAAATTCGAAGTTTTTTGTCCGGCCGGACTAAAGAGAAAAGCTAGTACGGCTTCAAGATTGAAATTGCCAGTCGGCAATTTCAATCACGTACAGTGCCGTGATCCCATAAAATCAAAATTGACACGGTACTAGGAGGGGTGGTACACAAGCAAAAACGGAAATGTGACAACCCGGCGGGAGCTCAGCGGACAACGGGCCGGACAAAAGCACCCGGATAACGCCCGCTTGCCTGAAGACGCTTAAACGTGCCTTGTGCTAAGTCCTTCTTTTCAAAGTAGTTGACGCAAACCTGAAAATAAAGTCCACTCGGGATCACAAAACCGCTGAAGCCCTGCGCGTTTAGCCGCTCAATTTCCTTCAGTGCCTGGGCCTCGCTGACATAGGTCACCAGCTGAATCGTGTAAGTTCCTGCTCTCGTTTGATCGACAAGGGGTAATGAAGACTCGTTCACAGGCGCTTCAGCTGCCGGCAATACCGGCTTTACGGATGTGCCGGCGGCGGTTTTAGGAGAAGCTGGGGGCGCTTCTTGGCTTGTCACCAATACTTCCTCATCCAGCGGGTCGGAAGATTGGCCGGAAAGGAATGGGCTCGACTGTTTTTCAGAAGGCAAATATGCCTCCATGCGTTTTTCCATCGCCCGCTTCCCTTTTTCCACACCAAAGGAATAGGTAAGCGCCAATCCAACCACAAGCCCGATGCATCCGATTAACACCTTATCAAGGGTGATCGAAATCTGATATTGCGCCAGAAAAGAACGCGGTTTCAATTCCGAAGACACTCCGATCTGCTCCTCACGAAATAACTCGCCTTGCACCATGTGATATCTCCCGAGTACGCTATGACTAAAGGGGTCTTCTCTTTAAGAACGGCAATCAGCCAAAAAAATTTAATCGTTTAATTTAATGCAACAAACTAAAACGAGTAAGCGGCCACCAGATCACAAAAGCCCTTCCCACCAGATTCTTGCTGGGTACAAAGCCCCAGTTGCGGCTGTCGCTTGAGTGGCCGCTGTTGTCTCCCAACACAAAAAACGAATGCTCAGGCACTTTAATTTTCTGACCCTCTCTCCCATATTCCCAATCGTTGCGATTGGAATAATAATAGGTGGGAGCATCAACCAGCTGGTCCAAGCTTTTGCCGTCAATGTAAACAGCCCCCCCTTTGATTTCGACTTCCTCACCGCCGAAGGCAATCAGGCGTTTCACAAAATCTTTTTTGGGATCGGCGGGATATTTAAACACAATGATTTCCCCCCTTTCCGGCGGACGAAAACGGTAAGTGACTTTGTCCACGAAAATCCGGTCCCCTTCCAGAAGTGTGGGCCGCATGGAACCGGTCGGAATTTTGTACGGGCCCAGAATAAAGGAACGGATGACGATGGCAATCAGCGCCGCAATGAGAAAGGGCTCTCCCCATTCCCGCCACATCCGCTTGAACCAGGCCTTCCAATCGGAACGGGCTTCCTCCCATTCCGAAACAATACGCTCGCGGAAAAAAATCACAAGCGCCACACCCGCCAAAAGCATCACCATCCAAAATGACATCAGTCCACCTTCAGCACGGAAATAAATGCTTCCTGAGGAATATCTATTTTCCCAATCCGTTTCATTTTCTTTTTCCCTTCTTTCTGTTTCTCCCAAAGCTTCCGCTTCCGCGTGATGTCTCCTCCGTAGCATTTCGCCGTCACGTTTTTCCCGAGCGGCCGCAGGGAGTCGCGCGCAATGATTTTGGAGCCGATGGCCGCTTGAATGACCACTTCAAACAACTGCCGCGGAATCACCTCTTTTAATTTTTCGACCAGCGCTTTGCCCCGCGTATATGCTTTTTCCCGCACCGTGATGAAGGACAGGGCGTCCACCGGATTCCCATTGATCAAAATGTCCAATTTCGCCAGATCAGACCCTTGATATCCAATAAATTCATAATTCAACGAACCGTAGCCGCTTGTGATCGACTTTACTTTGTCGTAAAAATCGAGCACGATTTCGGCGAATGGGATTTTGTACGCAAGCATCACCCGTTCGGAATCGATGTACTCGGTACTCACATAAATCCCGCGGCGGTCTTGGCACAATTTCATAATGGCCCCGAGCGAACTTACAGGGACCGATAATTTCGCGTCAATATACGGCTCTTCAAATGAAACAACCTGGGTCGGATGAGGCAATTTCGCAGGGTTGTCCAAAAAAAGCTCGGTTTTGTCCGTTTTCACGATCCGGTACACGACATTCGGCGCCGTCACGAGAAGGGTGAGATCAAATTCGCGTTCCAGGCGCTCGCGAATAATATCCATGTGCAAAAGCCCGAGAAAGCCGGTGCGAAAACCGAATCCGAGCGAACTTGAATTTTCCGGCTCATAAACAAAAGACGGGTCATTCAAACGAAGCTTTTGAAGCGCGTCGCGCAAAAGTTCATCATCGGCCGCATTCACCGGATAAAGACCGCAAAATACCATCGGTTTTACCGGTTCATATCCCGGAAGAGGCGATGGGGCCGGCCGCTCGGCTTGGGTGACGGTGTCCCCGACATGCACGTCAGGCACTTCCTTGATATTGGCGCACAAATAGCCGACTTCCCCCGCGCGAAGTTCCGCCGCCGCGAGCTCATACGGCGTAAATACGCCCAAATCCTCAAGCTCATAAATCCGCTCCGCCTGCATGAGTTTGATTTTATCGCCCTTGCGCACACACCCTTCCATGACACGCACATAGATCAACACACCACGGTACGAATCATATTTGGAATCAAAAATAAGCGCTTTCAAAGGCGCCTGTGGGTCGCCTTTCGGAGGGGGAATTCTTTCGATGATGGCATCCATGATTTGGGAAACGCCCTCCCCTTCCTTAGCGCTTGAGGTCAATATTTGGTCCTCGGTGATGTGCAGCATGCGCGCCAGTTCCGTTTTGGTGCGCGGGATATTGGCATGCGCCAAATCCGTTTTGGTGATCACGGGCACAATGGTCAAATCGCGCGCCCGTGCCAAATAATAATTACTGACGGTTTGCGCCTCGATGCCCTGTGAGGCGTCCACCAAAAGAAGCACGCCTTCGCAAGCGGCCAGACTTTTGGACACTTCGTAGGTAAAATCCACATGGCCCGGCGTATCGATCAGGTTCAAAAAATAACCCCGGTATTGAATCCGCACGGCCCGGGCCTTGATCGTAATCCCCCGCTCCCGCTCCAGATCCATATCATCCAGAAATTGGGCGTGAAACTCCCGCATCTCAATGGCGCCCGTGTCCAAAAGAAAGCGGTCCGCGAGCGTGGATTTGCCGTGGTCGATATGGGCGATGATTGAAAAATTCCGAAGCCGGTTTTGATCCATGAAGGGGTGTTTAGGAAACCAAGGTTCTCAGCTCGCCGATGATTTTTTTTCGGTCTCGCTCCTTAAAAATGGCGGATCCGGCCACAAACACATCGGCACCGGCTAGGCGGGCTTCGCAAATCGTTTTTGAATTAATGCCTCCGTCCACGGAAATAAGCCCTGAAAAGTTTTTTTTGAGAAAACGCACCTTCGCGAGCATTTCGGGCATAAACTTCTGTCCCCCAAAACCGGGCTCTACCGTCATCACAAGAATCAAATCCACAAGGCCCAAATACGGCGCCAGTTTGTTCACATCCGTTTTCGGCCTTAAAGATAAGCCCGCCTTTGCACCAAGGGGGTGGATGGCCGCAAGCGTTTTTTTGACGTTTTGACAGGCCTCCACATGAATGGTGATCCAATCGGCCCCGGCTTCCCTGAACTCTTTAAGCGCACGCATCGGCTCTTCAATCATCAAATGCACGTCCAGCGGCAGTTTCGTGACCTTACGAATCCACCGGATCACCGGCGGGCCGATGGTTAAATTGGGGACGAAATGGCCGTCCATGACATCGACGTGTAGCCAGTCACAGCCGGCCTTCGTAACATCCTTGATTTCCTCACTGAGTCGCGTGAAATCGGCGGACAAAATGCTCGGGGCAATCATGGGGCTTCGGGGGCTCACGATAACGCGCACGCCTTTCTCATGTGACGCTCCGCATCAGATGTCAAAGGCCCGATCAAAGCCAGCCGGAGTTTTCCCCCGACAAAAAGTTTCTTGGCCAAAGTTTGAATGTCTTGACTGGTCACTTGTTCGACATCGGCGCGAATTTCCCGAACGCTCGGGATGTCACCGCCGTAGAGCACCCGTTCGCCGAACCAAAGGATATGGTCCAGCGTGTCCTCGAGTCCGAGAAGCAGCTGGCCCAGAAAATAATCCTTCGCCCTTCTTAACTCGTCTTCCGGCACCCGTTTTTCTTTCAGCCGCTCCAATTCGCGCACAATCACCGAGGTGGCCCGCCGGGCCTTCGCGGGTTCCGTTCCGGCGGAAATGGTGACGGCCCCGGTGTCCTCAAAAAAACTGAGCCCCGATTTAATTTCATACGCAAGCCCCCTTTTTTCCCTCACTTCCTCAAAAAGCCGGCTGCTCATATTGGCGCCCAAAATCACATTCAACAACGCGAGTTGATAGCGCGCCGGGTGTATGCGCGAAAGGCCCGGAAATCCAATCACGAAATGAGTCTGCTCCGTCTTTTTTTCCAATAAATGAAACTTGTTCTTGTTCACGGAAGAATCCGCCGGGCTGAATCTCGAAACCACTTTTCCATTTTTTCCGTTTTTAAAATGCCGGCGGGTAAGCTCCACCACTTCGCCGTGTTCGAGCTCGCCGCAGGCGGTGATCAGCAAATTACGGGGGTGATAAAAATAGCGGAAATGGTCCATCAAGTCGGCCCGGCTCAAACTCGACACGGTCTCAAGCGTGCCCGCGATGGGACGTCCCAGCGGCTGCTGGGGCCAAAGCAGCTCGGTCATAAGCTCATGAACATATTGGGCCGGCAAATCCAAATACATTTTGATTTCTTCCAAAATCACCGGCTTTTCCTTGGCGAATTCCTTTGCGGCCAGCGTCGACTCATTCACCATATCCTGAAGCACATCAAACGCCCGGACAAAATGTTCCTGCGGAATTTTGACAAAATAGCAGGTGCTCTCTTCTCCGGTAAACGCGTTAAAAAGCCCGCCCACCCCCTCAATGTCCTGCTTGATCTGTTTGGCGGTCCGGTTCTTGGTCCCTTTGAACAGCATGTGCTCCAAAAAGTGCGAGGCGCCGGAACGCGATCTTTTTTCAAAACGGCTGCCGACCCGGGCCCAAAATGCAAGCCCGGCGGACTGGCGGCCGGTCATACGCTTGGTCACAATACGAATGCCGTTTTCCAGTGCCGATTGCTCATACATCGGATTTTTTCCCTTCTGCGGTCTGTAAAAAATCAAGATAACTCTGAAGAATGATTTCAGCCGCGATGGCGTCCCGCTTCACCCTGCGTTTTGCGCGGCTTATGTCCTGAGCGATTAAGGCGCGCTCGGCCTGAGATGTCGTTAAACGCTCATCCCAGGTGATAATCGGACATGGGCAATGGCTTTTCAACCGGTCCACAAACAAAAGGACGGTTTCGGCTTGAGGGCCGATTTCCCCCTTCAGGGTTTTGGGAAGGCCCACCACGATTTTTTCAGCCGAAAAATCACGGACGTATTTCTTCACCGCCTCAAACACATGCGCGTCACTTTTTCGCTCGATAAACCCAATCGAATGCGCCATTGAATTCAGCTCATCGCTTCGTGCCACACCGATTCGTTTTTCACCCATGTCCAATCCCAGCAAACTCATGGCGCTTTTAGCGCATCGCGCGGATCAAACGCGAAGCGAACCTGCCCACGCGGCGGGCAGCGTGATGTTTTTTTCCAAGCAGGTTCACAAACGCGCTTCCCACAATCACCCCATCCGCAAGCCGGCTGATCGCGCGCGCTTGAGACTGGCGAGACACGCCGAACCCGACCAAAACGGGTTTGGAGGTCACCCGCTTAAGCGTTCGCATATTTTTCGCCAAATCCCGAGCGAGCGAATCCCTTGCGCCCGTGACACCCCTCAGCGATACATAATAAACAAAACCGTCGGAATGGCCGGCGATACGGCGCATGCGGGCCTTTGTGCTTGTGGGCGCCGCCAAATAAACAAGCGAAAGGCCCTGTTTGCGAAACAAAACCTCCCAGCTTTTCCCTTCATCATAGGTCAGATCAGGAATAATGATTCCGTCAAAACCGCAAGCCCGAAGCTTGGAAGCGATTTTTTTTGCTCCAAATTGTAAAACCGGATTTAAATAGGAGAATAAAAGAACGGCCGGTTTAAACCCTTTTTTCCGAAGCGAGGCCGCCAGCACAAGCGCATGCTCCATATGCACCCCGTTTTTCAATGCCCGTTCCGAAGCCATCTGAATGGTCGGTCCGTCGGCGAGCGGGTCGGAAAAAGGAAATCCCAATTCGATGATGTCCGTGCCGGCCGACTCCAGAGCGCGCAGGGCCTCGCCCGTGGTCCTTAAATTCGGAAACCCGAGTGTGACATAAGCACAGAATATTTTTTTCTTCGTGCGCTTTGCCTCATTCAGTATCTTGGCCAACCGCCGGCTCATCAACGCATTCTCCCGCGCACGGTATCCAAATCTTTGTCCCCGCGGCCCGAAAGACAAATCACAATCACCTCGCCCGCACGGAATTTTCGCGCCGCTTTCGCCAAATACCCGATCACATGCGCCGGCTCAAGCGCCGGCATAATTCCCTCCAGCTTTGTCAATAAATTAAATCCGTGAAGCGCGTCATGGTCGGTGGCCGTCTCATACCTGACGCGGCCTTTTTCATGAAGATAAGCATGTTCCGGCCCCACGGAAGGATAATCCAAGCCGGCGGAAATAGAATGTGCCAGTTGAATTTGACCTTCCTTCGTTTGAAGCACCAGACTTTTCATGCCGTGTAAAACACCTACGGAACCTTTGGTAATGGAAGCCGCATGACGGCGCGTGTTCAGGCCCTCCCCCGCTGCTTCCACGCCGATCAGTTTCACACGCTGCTTTAAAAACGGATAAAAAAACCCGATGGAATTGCTCCCTCCGCCCACGCAGGCAATGAGCGTATTCGGCAGCCGATGGAGCGCTTTTTTGATTTGCCGGAAGGTTTCAAATCCGATCACGGACTGAAAGTCACGCACCATCATCGGATAAGGGTGCGGGCCGACCGCCGAACCCAGGAGATAATGGGTGTGTTCCACATTCGTCACCCAATCGCGTATCGCCTCATTGGTCGCGTCTTTCAAGGTTTTGGAACCCGAAAAAACAGGGATCACGCGGGCGCCCAAAAGCTTCATTTTATAAACGTTAAGCGCCTGTCTTTTAATGTCTTCGGCACCCATGTACACGTCACAGGAAAGGCCGAACAGTCGCGCGGCCGTGGCGCTTGCCACGCCGTGCTGGCCGGCCCCCGTCTCGGCCACAATTCTTTTTTTGCCGAGATGTTTGGCCAAAAGCCCCTGCCCGATCGTGTTGTTGATTTTATGAGCCCCTGTGTGGCACAAATCCTCGCGCTTTAAAAAAACCCGTAACTTACGGCCTAAATAACCGCTGAAATTCTCCGCTTCATAAAGCGGGGTGGGCCTTCCGGCATAAGTGCTCAAATAATGCTTCAGGGTCTTTTTGAATTTAGGGTCGCGCTTTATTTTTTGATACTCGCGCACCAGTTCGTCCAGCGCCCGGATCAAGGTCTCGGGCACAAAACGCCCCCCGTAGGCGCCGAAATGCCCATGCCGGTCCGGTAATGATTGGGAGGGGAAACGATTGCGTTTTGAAGTCATTCGATTCAAATGGGGCTCACTTGAGCGTTTGACACCCAGCCGCTGCGTCCATCCGCCAGTTCAATCCGATACCAATTTTCCCGTTCGTCGCGAATCACGACCTTCAATCCTTCGGCCAGACGAAACGCCAGCCGGTCGCTCTGAGAAGGACCGTAGCGCACCTCGGCTTTTTGGCCGGTGACCACAGCTTTTGAATGTAAACCCAATGCGCTCAACTTTAAAAAAAGCGGCACAAAACACAAAAGAACAAGACAAAAAGCCAGGGCGCCCCCCGTTCCGAACAATGGTTTCTTCCGGCTCAAAATCGCGAGCAAAAACCCTGAGATAAAAATAAAATAAGCGCTCAGAGCAATCAACCGGCATTCTTCGGACGTCACATATTCCAAAAGGGCGCTTGCGGTTCTCAAATACCAATTGCGCTTGTCCGCCACCTTGTATTCCAGAAGCCGGTTCATATATGAAAGATTGGCCAGAATGTCCCGGTCGCGCGGCGTGAGGTTCCGGGCGCGCTCATAATTTAAAATCGCGAGGCCTATTTTTTTATCTTTGAAATAAGCATTCGCCAAATTGTAATAAACCTCAGGGGATGGGGTCACCTTCAAAATGGCCTCATACGCTTTCGCGGCTTCCGAATACTTTCCGTCCTGATAAAGCGCGTTCGCCTCCTGAAACGACGGCCCCGCAAAACCTGAAGGCGAAAAACCGAAAAACACAAGCAGCCCCATAAAAAACAAGGTGCTTCTCATGACATTTGTCATAACCGCTCCAGCGTGTCGACGATTTCGCGTATGCTTTGAATCATCCGGCTTGGTTCGAACCCGGCCGCGCTCATGCGGCCGAAGCGCACCTCGTCACAGACCTCAAAACACTCGCGTATTTTTTGTACCACTTCCGGCGTCACGTTCCGTCTCGCCAATTCTTCTTCAATCATGTATTGCGTCAACCCATGCGGAGACAGATTTAATTTATCCGCCAAATACTGATTTAAAATTTTCGCGCTTTCCTCAAAAAAGGCCTCTGTTTTTCTGGAATCTCCCGAGGCCGATTGGGTCATTCGATGCAGGCGCTTCAAACCCTCACCGACCGTTTTTCGAGCAAACAGAGCCCGTTTGACGGGAATATTCTGATCTAAGAATTCACGCCGTTTGCGCTGAAGGGCTGCGGCGACCGCAAAAAGTGTCAACACGCCATCGCCTACGGCCAGCCAAAACACAACCCGCGGCAATAGGGGGGGCATGGTCCGTACCTTTTCCTTGATGTATTGAATGTCTTCTGACTCCAGACGGATTTCTTTTTTTCTCGCCGCTGAATCACGCGGGGCGAAATCCGTCGGCAATTGGGGCGCCGGTTCGGAAGACGGCTCCACTTTGATTTTGTAGGGCTCCGATTTCAAAATGACATATTGTTCCAGCTTCGGATTAAAAAAACTGAACGCGAGCGGCGGAATGGTTAGCTCCCCGGCTTCCTGAGGGATGATAATCATCTCAATGGTCTTCCGGCCTGCCACCCGGTCCTTCTGGCTGAACGGTTCCGTTTTGGTGTCTGACGGATAGGACTTGGTTCCCGGAATTTCCGGCAGCTTGGGCGGCGCGAGCGTTTCGATATTGCCCTCGCCTTCGATGGTCATTTTCAGCGTCACCGCTTCATTTTGTTTGACCACCCGCTTGTCAAGCGAAGTCGCCATGCGAAAATCCCCGACGGCGCCTTCGAAATCCGCCGGCTTTCCCGCTTCAGGGAGCGGCTTCACTTGGATGTTAACGGGCGGTGCGGTCAGCTTCCGCTCCACCCTCCGGGCAAAAAGGCCTCCGCCCGAAAAAAAGCTGTCGTTAAAAAATTCGTCAAAAAGTGACGAGCTGGGCTCTTCGATTTGAACCGAGGTCTTGATCACGCCCGGTCTGATCGTGTACTCGCCGGGAGCCGTCGGAAAAAGGGCAAGTTTTTTGATGTCGGCGCGTACATATTTTTTTCCGTTCACCACCTCCGTGTCGCGGCCGATATCCCGTTCCATCGGAAATTCTTCAATCCAAAAGCCGCTGGTTTCCGGTTCCTCGTCAAAACCCTCATACCTTGTATCGTAACGGGTCAGAAGCGAATAAATCAAAATCAACTGCTCATTCGTGTACACGGACAATTTGTTGGGCCTCACCCGCAGGAAAATATTGCCGTCTGAGTCAGCACCAGTCTGGAACGGAACCGGCCGGGAAGTGGCACCGGCATGAGGGGATTGCTGAGGCACAACAGGGGCCGGAGCGCGCGGCGGTGCCGGCGGCATTCCGGTTTGAGAAACAGGCGCCCGCGTACTCGGAACCAGCGAGGCGCCGCCATTTTCAATTTTAATTTCCAGCTGATCGGTTTTATAAACTTGATTGTCAATCGTGATTTCAATCGGCCGCAAAATAAACGTCCCCACAGACTTCGGAATCAACACATAATTAAACTCCGTCATGGACTCGGTGCGGCCGTTCACAAAACTAAAATGCGAGGCCCGTCCGGAATAGAAAATGTCAAAAGCTTCCAATTTCGGAAGATGAGGGGCCGGCAGAGCCCCGCGCACGCCGACCACTTTGATGTTTAAATGGATCTCATCATTTAAACGGGCGGTCGATTTATCGACAGACGCTTTAAGCTGCGGTTCGTCAGCCGCAACCGCTAATTCGCCTGAAAGAAAAAACGCTGTCGCAATAAAAAAGATTAAAAGACGGTTTTTTTGGGTCATACACAATTTTCCGAAATCTATTGCCTGCCTTGAGTTAGAGAAATTCTTTAGCACACTCCGCAAACGGGGAACAAACGGAATTCTACTGGAAGCGGAGGATTAAGTCAATAAATGGGGAGTTTTAAACTGTTAGAAATTCTCAAAAATCCACTCCCGCGCCGAGCGAGTCGCTCTCGAAATCCAATTCTGGGGGCTCGAGAGCACAGGGGCAGGTTCTGAAATCTTATGGCTGAAACGGATCCCCCCCAAAGCCGCAGAAAAAGCCGGCTTCTTCACAAAACCGTCCGGTCCCAAAAAAGCTTCCGCTCGCCCGATCCGAACGGACGGGGAAATTTCTTCTTTCATGACCTCGACCAATCCTTCCAATTCAGCGCCTCCCCCCGTCACCACAATCTGGTCCAGGGGAGCAAATCGATGCTGCAGCAATTTAATTTCAGAGCCGATTTTCTCAAGAAACAGCTCCAGCCCGGAACTCATGTGTGTTTCGAACTGCGCTCTTGAAACATGATATTTTTGATGCCTGTTTGAAGCAGGCACGGGAATAAGCTCGTCTCGAAATTCATTTTTTCGCCCCGCAGAACCGAACGCCTCCTTAATTCTCTGCGCATCCAAGTGATTGATGTTCAGCTTCTGCTCAATCACTTGCGTGATATGGTCCGCCCCAAACGGAATCGAGTGAACGGCGATTAAAACAGATCCTTTATAGCAAGCGAAATGGGTCGCTTCCCCTCCGATCGCAACCAGCATCACTCCTTCCTGTTTTTCGGAATCCTCGAGCACCGCATCTGCCGACGCTAAAATGCTTGGAACAAAATCGATGACCTCCAGCTCGGAACGCTCAAGCGCTTTTCTCAAATTGCTGTAACCCAAATAATCCATGGTAAGCAGCCGAAGCGTCACGCCGAGGCGGCTTGCCTCCAGTCCGATCGGGTTTCGAATACCGGGCAAATCATTGACCAAAAATTCCTGAGGAACGGCTTGAATGATAATTTCTCCCAACGGAATGGTGGCCACGCTCCTGGTTTGAGCGATGGCCAGGCGAATGTCCCGAAGCGCAAGTGCATGCGGATTGGTTTGAAAATAAACGGAGCTTTGGAAGGTGTAATTTTTAATATAGGCATTGGACACCACCACACGACAAGGCACGATCGTATCTTCTTGGGCGCTGACAATGCTGCGGACGGCCTGGCGAAGCGTTTCACTGGCCTCGGGAAGATCTTTGACGAGACCGCGCTCAAAGCCGTGCCCGAGCCGCGTACAATAAGCGACCACTTCGGGCACAGGGCCTGAGACATCGGCTCTTAAAAATACGATTTTGGTGGTGCCGATATAAAGCAGGTACGCGTTTCTCGCCTTTTTCTTCATCACTGGGGCTTCTTTTTGACAATCACATCCTGATAACGAAAATCCACATACAAGACCTTTTCCCGTTCCTCGGAACGGAGCAAAGGCCGTAAAATGGCCGAAGCATTCTCTTGAAAACCGGGGAATCGTCCAAAGCGCAGCTCAATTCCGTCCCTCAAAACGGCAGTCATATTTCCCAAATGATCCACGGAGAATCGGCTGACCGGCTCCGATTTTAAAAGCGGGTCTTGCTCGAACCACTCAAAAAAACGTCTCCATTCCGCAAAATAAGGGCTCGGGTAGACCATCCCCGCCGTGTATGACTTCTTCCCCCTGCCGAAGTCTTCTACCACCCGAAAGCTGTGGTTCGGCGCTTTGGAAACCGAAACAATGATCCGGTCCTCAGAAACGAAATAAGTGGGCCCGCGCGGTGCGTTCCGAACCTGGACGAACGGTATGCGCGGCGTCAAAAACACCTTCAGCTGATCCGGGAAGGCACGGATGACTTCAGCGCGCTGAATCGCGGGATTCTTCTCCAGTTCTCTTGAGATCGCACTCAAATCGACCCGAAACAAATTTTTCCGCTGCAATGCAGATTCCAAAAACCGCTGCTCTGCCCCCGAGAGAAGATGATGGGGATACACGGAAACCCGCTCGATTTGAAAATACGGATCCGCATACAATCGGCCGCGGACACCCAAAAAAACGGCCGTCCCCAGCCCGAGCAAACCTACGGGCACTAAAATTTTAAAAAACCGCCTCAAAAAAGTCTTTCGCCATATTCCAAAATATTTCCACTGCCGCTTTCGCGTATGGCGTTTTAGCATGATCGAACGTGAATTTCAAAAAACAAGCGAAGAAACCGTTGACTCGCGCGAGCCCGTCTGACGTGAAGAAACCGTCCCATTTCCTTTTTGATTTCCGCCCGCGGCGGACGCCTTAGCTTGCCCTCTTTTCCGTTCTACCGCCAACGCCAGCAATTTGAGGCAAAGATCTTCGAAACGAAGGCCCGCGCAAAGGGCTGCTTTGGGAAGCAAACTGGTTTCCGTAAAACCCGGAATTGAATTGGCCTCCAACACAAAAGGATTTGACTGCCGATCCACCAAAATATCAACGCGGGACAAGTCCCGCAATCCGAGAACGCGGTGGGCGTTGAGCGCAAGCGCCTCGAGCGTTTGGGTCAAAGCGGCGGAAATAGGGGCGGGCGCAAGGTAGTCCGTCAACCCCTTGGTGTATTTGGCCCGATAATCGTAAAAGGCCCGCTTGGGCTTAAGCTCGATGACCGGCAGCGCTTCATGGCCCAGGATGCCTACGGTGAACTCGCGCCCTTCGATCTTCTGTTCCACGAGCAGCTCGCCGTAACGCGCCAGATATCTTTTTATCTTTTCACGATTCGACCCCGTCCATTGCTCAATCATCGCCACGCCGATACTCGATCCTTCGTCAACGGGCTTCACGACAAAAGGAGGGCGCCATCTTTGGAACACCTCATCCCAATTGTGCCGATTCAAAACTGAATGCGAAGGGGTTGGGATTCCGAACGATTCAAACGCGGACTTTGCGCGGGATTTGTCAAAGGCCCGTTCGCTTGCTTTTGAATCCGAGCCGACAAAAGCGATTCCCCTTGATTCCAAAACACTTTGAATCTCTCCGTCCTCGCCTCCGCGCCCGTGAAGTGCGATAAAGGCAAGGTCCATCGGAAATCGTCTCAACTGAACCGCCAGACCTTTCGCCGGATCAATCGGTACCGCCTTCACACCGGAAGCGTTTAACGCGGAACAAACGGCGCGTCCCGAACGAAGCGAAATGGCCCGCTCGCGGCTCCGGCCGCCCAAAAAAACACCGACGGTCCCAAAAACGCTTGGGTCAAAACTCGTTTGTTTCTTCATACCCGCTGGGAATCCATTTGATTTCGGGCTCAAGTGCCACCCCGAATTGCGCAAACACGCGCGCTTTTGCCATGGACATTAATTTAAGAATATCGCTCGCTTTGGCACGATCCAGATTAATAAAAAAATTCGCATGCCGGTCGGAAACCATCGCATCGCCCATTCGGACACCCTTCATCCCCACCCTCTCCAATAGTTGCCCGCTGGTCAAAGAACCGGTTTCCGGATTTTTAAATGTGGAGCCGCCGCTCGGAAACCGCAAATCCTGAACTGAATTTCGATAAGCGAAATTTGCCCTGATTTCCGCTTCCACTTCCGCTTCCGGTTTTGAATGCAACTGGAGGAACGCCTCGAGCACAATGGCCCCACCCGTTAACTTGGATGTTCGGTATCCAAAACCCAGCTGCTCCCGGGAAAGTTCTTTGACCGACCCGTCTAAATCCATGGCGGTGACAGACTCCACAATCTCCCGGATTTCATGCCACCGATCACCCGGCCGGCCAAACCCGGCGTTCATCACGACGGCTCCCCCTACCGTGCCGGGAACATGACATAAAAATTCGGTTCCCCCGAGCGAATGCTGTTGACACAAAAGAGCGAGATGAAAAAGCCCCATCCCGCTCGGAACACGTACCCGTGAATGCTCCAGAAAAACCGCTTGCTCGGGCTCCAATTTCCGAAGCGACAGCACCAAACCATTGTAGCCGAAATCCGAAAAAAGGAGGTTGGAGCCGCGGCCGATGACCAGAAGCGGAAGTCCCTCGTTTTTGCGAAATTCCAATACGGTGGCAAGTTCTTCCCGCGTGCGCGGCTCGGCAAAAAAGCGGGCCGGCCCTCCGATCTTGAAGGTCGAGTAAGACGCAAGCGCTACATTAGGACAAATCGGCGCTTTTAAAGCGGTCCGCAAATTCATTGGCAATTTCTCCGATGTCTCCCGCCCCTAAAAACGCGATGAGTTCGTTTTTGCTTCGGCTGGTGCTCAGAAAATCGATGAGGTTCTCCCGCGCCACCAGGTGCACATTGGGGTGTCCGCTTTGCTTCACGACCTCATAAATGGATGAGACTTTTACCTGATTCACATTTTCTTCGCCCGCTGCATAAATGTCCGTCAACACCACCCGATCTGCATGATCAAAGGCCTCCGAAAATTCATGCGCCAAATGAAAGGTGCGGGAAAAGCGGTGCGGTTGAAACACCACCGTAGTCCTGCGGCCCAAGGCGCGGAGCGCGCGCAAGCTCGCCCGAACTTCCGTCGGGTGATGCGCGTAATCATCGATGACCAAAAGCTCCGGGCGGTCGAGCTTCACTTCAAGCCGCCGGGACGTCCCGCGGAACTCCTTGAGGAAGTGAAGAAAGCGGCTGGGAAGAAGCCCGAAACTGGCAAGAAGCGCAATGACCCCGAGCGAATTCAACACATTATGAAGGCCCGGGATGGCGAGTTCCACCGTGTCCACTTTTTTCCCGTGCCGATAAAGCGTGTAGCGGGATTTAAATCCGTCCAGAGAAACCTCGCCCGCATGATAATCTGCTCCCGCCGACATCCCGAAACTGACGGCGCCGGGAATTTGTTCCTGGGCGATCAGCTCCCGCAAATTGGGATCATCAAAACAATAAATCACTCGGCCGGTTTTTTTGACTCGGTCTAAAAAAAGCCGAAAGGAATGTTTCAGCCCGGCGAGGTCATGATACACATCCAAATGATCCGCTTCCAGATTGGTGATCAGCGCAAAATCGGGGATAAAGAAAAGCTGGCTTTTGTCGCTTTCATCCACTTCGGCGACAAACAGATGCCGCCTCCCTAGAATCACATTGGACTCGTAATTCAAAATCTCGCCGCCCACCAAACACGTGGGTTCCAAACCAGAGCGCGTCAGAAGAAAACTCGCAAGCGCCGAACAGGTGGTTTTTCCGTGCGTTCCGGTGATCACAAGCGAAATGGCTTGATTCATCAAATGCGCCAGCACTTCGGCGCGATGATAAGTGGCAAGCGCGAGTGCTTCGGCTTGTTTCAACTCAGGATTGTTTTTGGCAATGGCGGAAGAATAGATGGCCCACTCGGCAGAAGACAGATGGCCGGCATGATGGCCGATCGCGACCGGAATGCCCTCTGCCCTCAATTTCTTGACGGTCCGGCTTTCTTTGGAATCTGAACCGCTTACCTCGAGCCCGTAAGCGGCCAGCACCCGCGCAAGGGCGCTCATTCCGACACCGCCGATTCCGATCAAAAAAACTTTTTTCCCCGGCTTCAACAGACGGAACAAACTTGTTTTGGTCAAAGTTTCCATGCCGCCTCCCTTAAGGCGCGGGCCGCGTCCGGACGCGAAAGCTCGCGTATGCCGTTCGCCATTTTGCGGCGGGAATCAGCATCGCTTCGCACCTCACGAATATGACGATAAAGCCCTTCTGAAGTCAACGTTTGATCGTTCAAAACACGAACCCACCCGCGTTCCGCCAGATCCCTGGCGTTTACTTCTTGATGCGCATAGGCGAATGGGTACGGCACGAGAATAGCGGCCCGCCCTACCGCTGCCAATTCAAAAATAGTTCCCGCCCCCGCGCGTGAAATCACCAAATCGGCCCGAGCAAAAGCTGTTTCTATATTTTTGGAAAACGGAAGCACTTCAGCATGAATACCCAAACGCTGATACGCCTGCCGAGCCGTTTCAAAATCATCAGAGCCGGTGATATGTATTACGGCAAACCGAGCTTTTTCTTCAGGTTGAAACCGCTCAAGCACTTCCAAAAAAACCTTATTGAGACGCCTGGCTCCCTGCGACCCTCCGAATACCAGCACGGTGAACGTTTCGTTCTTTTCTCCCTGCTGTACAAATGCCGTCTTCAAGAAAGAGGAACGCACCGGAAAACCCGTCCAGATTGTTTTCCAGACCGGCAAATTTCCGGTTTTTGGAAAACTAACCGCGACACAATCGGCCCAGCGGGACAAAAATTGATTGGCCCGTCCCGCGCAGGCATTCTGCTCATGAAGCACGATCGGAATTCCCTGGCTTGCCCCGCATAAAACAGCGGGGACGGTGGCAAAACTGCCGAAACCGACGATCACTTTGGGCTTCAAAAAATCCAACAGGATGGCGGTTTTCCAAAACGCCTTGATGTATTCTATCAGAATCCGAAATGCCATAAAAGAAAAGAGTGCGGAAGGCGGTTTCAGAGCGATCGCGTGGACATGGATCCCAAACGCTGAAAGCATTTCGCTGGCAAAGTCAGGCATTCGATTGAGAAGGAGATGAATTTCAGTCTCCGGATGCGTTGCCTGAATGGACTCAATCAGACTGAGCGCAGGAAACAAATGACCGCCCGTGGCCCCCGTTGCGATCACGACACGGACAGGAGCGCGAGTCATCTGGAGGCGTAACGCATGGAGGCCTTGTCAAGGGCCACCAAAATGCCGACCGCGGCCATATTAAAAATCAGCGCGGTCCCTCCGTAACTGACAAACGGAAGCGGAAGCCCTTTGGTCGGCACCAGCCCCACCGCCACGAGCAAATTGATCAGGGCCTGAAGTGTCACCAGCATCACCAGCGAAGAAGACAAAAGTTTTGAAAAAGGGTCCTGCAGCCGGCGGGTGATCCGGCTGCCGAAGAAAAAAAAGACGCCGTAACAGCCGACGGTCGCAAGCGCGCCAAAAAGGCCCAGCTCTTCTCCGATAATCGAAAAAATAAAATCGGTATAACTCTGCGGCAGATAAAACAGTTTTTGGGTGCTTTCCCCCAACCCTGCCCCTCGAACCCCTCCCAAACCGAACGCCAGAAAGGATTGAATGATTTGAAAACCGCTGCCGAGCGGATCGCCCCACGGATCCAGATAAGCGCTGATCCGGCGCAACCGATACGGTTTTGCGAGAACGAAAATAACCACCAAAATAGCCGCCACAGCTCCCGCCAACACCACATAACGAAGCCGGATGCCGGAGAGAAAAAACAAAATCCCGGTCAGGAGAAACAAAAAAATGCACGAACCCAAATCCGGCTGGGCCAGCACCAGCGCGAATACCAAACCCAACAAAACCAGCGGCGGGACAAATACGGAAATGGACCCTTCCAAAATGGGCTTCATCTTGCGCGTGAGATAATCCGCCAAATAAATACACAAAGACAATTTCGCAAATTCAACCGGTTGAAAGGTAAACGCCCAAAGCCGTAACCAGCGCCGCGCTCCTCCCGCCGAATGACCGATCAGCGGAAGAAATACCAGCCCAAGGAGTACAATGGATATGACCATCCACAAGCGTGAGTGGCGTCTTAAAAACTCCGGGTCAAGCCCGGAAGACACAAAGAAAAAAAAAGACCCCAGAATGACGTAAAAAAGCTGTCGTCTCAAAAAGTACGTGGCGCTGTGAAACACCTGATCGGCATAAACGGCGCTCGCGCTGTACGTCATGACCACCCCGAGGGCGATTAATCCATACATCGTCAAAACTAAAATTTTGGATTCGTTCGTCACAGCGCCTAAGCGGGGTGGAGCACAAATTGATGGGACAAAATATCTTTGAAGCGCCTGCCGCGCTCTTCGTAATTTCGAAACATATCAAAACTGGCGCATGCCGGAGAAAATAAAATTGTCTCTCCGGGGCCTGCCGCGTCTTGCGCGGTACGAAGGGCGTCTTCGAGGGTTTTCTGTCGGGAGACGGAAACCAAATCGCCGAAAGTCTCCTCAATGACTTCGGCGGCCTCGCCGATGGCGACCAAATGCCTCACCTTTTCTTTCACAAGCCGGCGCAACAGCCGGAAATCTCCGCCCTTATGCCGCCCGCCGGCAATTAAAATGACGGGTTGGTTCATTCGCCGAAGCGCCCATTCCAGGGAAGAAAGCGTAGTGGATTTCGAATCATTGATATAACGCACGTTTCGATAAACCCCCACTTCTTCAAGCCGGTGTTCGATTCCTTTGAACCGTTCGAAAACGGCGCGCGCCGCTTCTCCGCCAACTCCATAAATATCGGCCACTGCTTGAACGGCGGCCTGATTCGGATTGAGCGACTCGGAACCTGAAAAATAAATCACTCGGGAGCGAATCGAGGAAACCCGCTTCATGCTTTCGCCGTCTTCCCGATTGATGAGCGCATAACCGTCAGGAGTTTGATTTTGAAAAATGCGCCATTTCGCCCTGGCGTATGCGTCAAAATCCCCGTGCCAGTCACAATGATTCGGGGTTAAGTTGAGCAAAACCGCGACGCGCGGCCGGAACCGATCGATATGAAGCAGTTGAAAAGAACTTACTTCCACGACCGCGATGGTGTCCCGACTCATACACCCGGCTTCCCGAATAAATGAATTGCCGATGTTTCCGCAGCTAACGGCCCGGCGGCCCGCTGCTTCGAGCGCTTGTTGAATCAAGGTCACCGTCGTGGTCTTGCCGTTGGTGCCGGTCACCGCTATGATTTCAGCTTCGGTGGAGCGCGAAGCAAGTTCAATTTCGCTCCAAATGGGGATTCCGCTCGCGTGGATTTTTTGATAAATCGGCGCGTGGGGCGGAATTCCGGGCGAAATGATGATTAAATCGGATGACTGTATGCGCTTGAAATCGTGGCTTCCGAACTCGAAGGAAATCCCGTGCGCGCTGAGCCGGTCTCGAATTCCGCCAAAGCCCACCGCAGGTTTCAATTCACTCAGAAAAACATCCGCGCCGTTCGCCGCCAAAAAAAGCGCGCTCTGAACCCCGGACTCCCCCGCTCCCAATACGGTGACTTTTTTGTATTTAAAGTTCATGGCATTCCCATTTAAAAAATCGTCGCCTGAGCGGCGTCATTTGCGCGAAATTTCTAGAGCGAAATGGAGCGCAAATGCCGAGTGAGTACGGCTGATTTTGTTTAGGCCGCTCGCCTAAAATCAGCCGCACGGAACGTCCGCGAAGGCGAGCGATTTTTTAAATTTTTCCTACCTTAATTTTAAAGTACCGAGCCCGATCAAGGCAAGAATAAAGGCGATGATCCACAGCCGAATCGTCACTTTTGATTCAGGCCAGCCCTTCAGCTGCAAATGATGATGGTAAGGCGACATCAGGAAGATGCGTTTCCCAAAAAGCCGGAAGGAAGCCACCTGGAGCATCACCGAAAGCGCCTCCCAAACGAAAATCCCGCCTACAATTAAAAGCACGAGTTCGTTTTTAATCAGTATGGCCACAATCCCGAGCGCTCCGCCCAAAGAAAGCGATCCCGTATCCCCCATCATCACGGTCGCCGGATAAGAGTTATACCACAGGAAACCCACACCGGCCCCTACCAGCGAAGCGCAAAAAATGGTCAGCTCAACCGCTCTCGGCCGATAGGCGATTTCCAAATATTGGGCAAAATCCGCCCGGCTGGTCACATACGTCAGCACGGCAAAAGCCCCCGCCGCGAACGTCAGGCAGCCGATGGCAAGGCCGTCGAGCCCGTCGGTTAAATTAAGCGCATTGGACGTGCCGATCAAAACCACAATGACAAATGGAACAAACCAGACTCCCAGCCAAAACGTCACATCCTTAAAAAAAGGCACGTACAACAACTTTGAAAATTTGGGGTCCAGATAAAGGCCGACACCGATCGCAAGGCCCAATGCCACCTGACCGGCCAATTTCAGGCGCCCGGGAAGCCCCCGGCTGTTTTTCATTTTCAATTTCAAAAAATCGTCCGCAAACCCGACGCATCCAAACCAGACGGTCACCCCCAAAGCAATCAAAAGAAATGAATTCGTCAAGTCTCCCCAGAGCAGATTGGAACACACAATACTCGCGACAATTAAAATACCGCCCATGGTCGGCACGGTTTTCTTGGCCGCATATAAATGATGGATTTTCTGGGCGTGTTCGCGTTCGGTTTCATTGACGGCGCTCAACTTCATGAGCCAGCGGATAATCCAAGGCCCCAGCACGACACAAAGCAAAAAAGCCGTCACGCTTGCGCCGACCGAGCGGAAGGTGATGTATTTAAATAAATTGAAGACAATCGCCTGGTCTTTCAGCGGATAAAGAAAATGATAAAACATGGCGCCCTTTCGAAAAAATATCGCTTGTGTGGAAAATAAAATGAAAATTAAAAAGCGGCGTGAGCCAATTCGCCGGCCATGAGTGACTCAAAAGAAGATCGGAAATTTCCAAGGCCCATGCTATGGGAACCTTTGATCAAAATAGAATCATTTCGCTTAACCACGGACTTTAACGCCTCCATGGCTGCCTCCCGGTTCGTCGCATGCATTCCCTTGGCCTGTTTCCTCTGTGCCAAAAACGACTTTACGGTCATCTGACTTAAAGACCCCACACCGATGAGCACATCCACCCCGGCTTCCGCCATGGAGCGGCCTAACTGTTCGTGAAAAAACACCGCCTTCGCTCCCAACTCAAGCATGTCACCCGCCACCACAATTTTCCTTCTTCCATCGGCAAGCGCTTGAAACGACTCCAGCGCTTGAGCGAATGAATGAGGGTTCGCATTATAGGAATCGTCGACGATCTGAAGATTCAAGGGTTCAAGCTGAAACACTTGAAAACGGCTTTCCACGGAAGGCAGAACATGCCAGGAACTGCTGAGGGCCTTGAGATCCAATTTAAAAAATCCGGCGACTGCAAGGGCGGCCAGCGCATTCATCGCATTAAAGGCGCCGTATCCTTCAAGCCGAAATTCAAGCGTCCCGTTGACTTCAAAACAAATAAATCCGTCCGAAACGGCGAGCCGTGAAAGATAAAAATCGCAATGACGTCCCCCGCCGTACGTGATCACGGGACATTTTCTCGCCTTCGCGCGCCGGACGAGCCGGGGGTTGTCCCCATTCACAATCAGTGTTCCGTTCCTTTCCTCCAAAAAATCAGCCAGTTCCAATTTGGCGCGGTACACATGCTCAAGCGATCCGAATCCTTCCAAATGCGCCGGCTCAACCCCCGTCAAAACACCGACGGTCGGCTCCGCCATCTCCGCCAGTAATCGGATTTCTCCCACATGATTGGCCCCCAGTTCCAATACGAAGCATTGATCCTCCGGCTTGAGCCGGAACAGATTCAGGGGAACGCCGATATGATTGTTCCAATTTCCAAAACCCACCCTGACGTCAAACACTTGGGAAAGAACGGCCGCAATACACTCTTTCGTGGTTGTTTTGCCGGCACTTCCGGTCACGGCCACCACGGGATGGGAAAATTGGCTCCGATACCAACGCGCCAAGCGATGAAGCGCATGAAGCGTGTCTCCAACGGCAATCACGGGACCGGGATGCGGACCGGGACGGCTGACCACGGCTGCCGAGGCGCCCTTCTGGAAGGCCTGCGGGATGAACGCATGGCCGTCAAAACGGGGACCGCGCAGGGCAAAAAATAAATCGCCGGGACACAGGGTCCTCGTGTCGATGGAGATCCCGGAATAAAACCGGTTTTTTTCCTGAGCGTTTAACGCCCCGCCGCAAATGCTTGCGGCCTTTTCGAGTGAGCGCATTTCTTGTGAATCCATTCGCGGGCCACTTCTTGGTCGCGAAACGGAAATTTTTCGCGGCCGATGATTTGATCATGTTCATGGCCCTTCCCAAAAATAAAGACAAGATCGCCCGCCCGTGCTTCACCGACGGCAAACCCGATGGCTTCCTTCCGGTCTTCAATCACAAAAAGTCCGGCCCGGCGGCCGGTTTCCTCTATTCCCTTCTCAATTTCCCGCAAAATGTCCCGAGGATGCTCGGTGCGCGGATTGTCTGAGGTCAGGACCACCAAATCCGAGTATTGATTAGCGATTTGCCCCATGATGGGCCGCTTCAAACGGTCACGATCCCCCCCGCAGCCGAACACCGAAATGATGCGACCGGCCGAACTGGACCGGGCGTAGGACAAAATCCGGGCGATGGCGTCCGGCGTATGGGCATAGTCGACAAATAAATAAAAATCCTGTCCTTCGTCGATACGTTCCATCCGGCCCGGCACGCCCGGGAAATTCAAGAGCCGCGGAATCAATTCTCCTAATGGATACCCTTCCTCGGAAAGAACGCTTAAAGCAGCCAGTACATTCATCGCGTTATGTTTAAAAATAAGGGGCGCATGTACCGGAAAAAGTTTTTCTTTGTGGGTTAACTCAAAATCCATACCGCATAAATCAGACCGAAAAGAAAAAGCGTGATAATCCGCCGGGGCTTGAAATCCGAAACCCACCGCCGGACGACCTTTTAATTCATGAATCAATCGAATTCCGTAAGCATCATCCTGACATACAACGGAATGAACGGGCGGCGTATCACCAAAAAAAAGTTTTCGCTTCGCCTGATAGTACGCCTCAAAGTCGGAATGATAATCCAGATGATCTTGTGTGAGATTGGTAAACACTGCGCTTGAAAACGAAAGCCCGCAGGTTCTTTCCTGGTCCAGGGCATGGGACGAAACTTCCAAAACACAGTGGGTCACGCCGCCAGCCGCCATGCGTGAAAAAAGCTCGTGCAGACGCTCGGGGCCCGGAGTGGTGTTCTCGGCCGGTGTGATCATTTTTCCGTCGTCATAATGAACGGTTCCGATAAGACCGGTCGGGTGAAGGGGCGCAAGCAAATGTTGAATTAAAAAGGTGGTGGTGGTCTTTCCGTTGGTCCCGGTCACACCGATCAATTTCAATTTTTGGGCCGGGTCACCGTAAAACCGGCTCACGAGATGAGAAAGCACTTTTCTGGAGTCAGACACGACCAATTGGGGAATTCCCAATTCACCCGCAAAATCGTCAAAACGTTCCGAAACCACTGCTGTCGCGCCGCGCCGGATGGCTTCCCTGATAAATTGATGGCCGTCCGAAATGGACCCGGAGACGGCGACAAAAAGATCCTGAGGCCCTACTTTACGGGAATCCGCCTGAATGCGGCGAATGGGAGTGTCTAATTCTCCCTTTCCGTTCCAAGCGCACGGCTGGTTAAACAAATATTCCTTGAGCGTTTTCATGAATGAAATCTATCTTTGTATTTACGGGAAAAACCGGAAGAATCTTAAGCAGGCCCCGGTTACTCGCCTTTCAAAGAAAATCGAATTGTCTTTGATTCGGCATCAAGCGAACGGATGTCAAAACCCCTTTTACCCCCTACCACGAGCTCCACATTCACAAAATCGAAAAGGACGTCTTCTTGGCCGACAGAAGCCGCCCATTCGGAGCCGAATGCGACCGAAAGATTTTTCCCGTGAATCACCACGGGAAAATAAGAACGCAGCAAAGCCGTGGGTGGAAATTCAACCGAAAGCGTACCTGCTTTCACGTGCAGCCGGTCCTTCCATTCCAGGGACGTTTGCTTTAAATCAAATGCGCCCGGAACCAACACAAATACGGGTTTCCTGTGGATTTTTAAATCCAAACGGTGCTCCACCTGCCAAAGAAAAAGATGCGTCCACACGGTGGGCCACACCGCCAGGACCCCAACAACCACAGCGGTTTTGCGCCAGCTCACGGAACAGAAAACTTTAAAAAATGCGGCAGGGGGTCTCCCTTGAGTTCCAAAACCAATACCCACAAGGTGAGCAGAACCAATACGAACGACGCCAACAGGAACAGATAGTAAGTCAATGAAATCTGCTCTTCAGATTTAGGCCGTTCGATTTTAATGCCAATTTTTGGGGGAATATCTAACTCGCTCATGCCCCATTCCCAATGGCTCTCGGCCCGAGCCACTTATCTTTTACCCGGGCACTGTTCGGATGTTTCAAAAGCTCCACCATATCCGGATGGCGAATCACCTTTAAAAAGCTTCCCACGACCTTCGGATCAAATTGAGTCCCCGTATTCGCTTTAATCTCTTCGATGGCCTCCTCCACGGCCCGGCCCTGCCGGTACGGACGATGAGACACCATGGCCGCAAACGCATCCGCTACCGAAATAATCCGAGCCCCCATCGGAATTTCGTCTCCCTTTAAACGATCCGGATACCCGGTGCCGTCATAACGTTCGTGATGATGCAAAATCATGGGAATCGCCGGCCGCAAAGAGCTGATTTGCTGCAAAATGCTGGCTCCGCGGTTGGGATGCTGCTTCACTTCTTCATATTCTTTTGCCGTCAACTTTGTTTTTTTAGACAAAATATGCCCCGGCGTCCCCAACTGTCCCGCATCAATCAAAAAAGTGGCGCGATGCAGATGGGTGAGCTCAAAGCCCGAAAGGCAGAGGTCGCGGCCGATGCGGAAGGCCAGTTCCGAAATAATCGGATGGCTGGAGCGTCCTCCGGAAAACGTAAGAGACAGAAGCTCGTTGATTGTTTTAATGCTGCTCAAGGTCAACGCTTCCGTTTCTTCAAAAAGCTGTGCATTCTTGATCGCAACGACCGCCTGCTCGGAGAGCGTTTTCAAAAGCTCGAGATCGGTTTGCGTAAAAGGGGTCCCGCTTAATTTATCTTTCAATTCAATCACGCCCACGATGTCTTCTTCAATAAACGGGACAGCGATGCAATTTCGTGAGAGATGAAACTCCGCCGTCTCGGCCACATGTCCTTCAACGCCATGGCCGACTTTAAGTTTACGCTTTGGACTGTCTTTGGCCCCAAAAGAAAATTTGGGAATCAAATATTTTTTATCGGCATCGAGCAAAAATACGGCGCATTTCTTGGCTTTGATCACCTGCACGCAAAGCCGGCCGATGCGGGGAAGCAGCTCGCTTAAGCGCAGCGACGAGGCCATGACCCGATGGACGGAATGAATCGTGGAGAGCGCCAGCGCACGGGGATGCACCGTCTCATAAAAATTTTGAAGCTCAAAGGTGCGGTACGCCAAATCTACTTCGGCGCGCAGAAATTGATCGAATATTTTGAAAAAAGGTTTAATTTCCCGCTCCGGCTTGTGAACCGCGCACAGAATCAAAAACCCTTTAAGCTGAGTCAGGTGCCGCAACGCGAAAATAGCGCCCGAGCGCCCGTAGCCGCAATGATACATCTGGGGAAGCTTTTCCACTTCTTCGGGTTTCCCTTGAAGCTGTTCAAAGTACTTTTCAAGAAAAAGGGCGCAACTGGTTTGGTTGTCTTTGGATTTCGCATAAAAGGAACAATTTCCCTTTCGGTCCAGCCGGACCAAGCGATGCCCGCCGTTTTGAATCAGAAAAAACCAGCCCAGCGGTTTCCCAAAAAATTCGCAGAACTCGGCATACCCGTCCCGCCAAGAAGGGCTTTCGGGAAGAAATCGTTCCAGGACGGCTAATTCCTTACCTTTAGTCATAACCCCTAAATTTTATCACTGTACGCAATTTCGAGTCAAGGGACGGCCCCTTTCGGGCCGCCATCTGCCCAGACTGTTACCACGGGCAGGTACTGCATCTGTATCCCTCTGGAGCATCAGATGCTGTCAAACCCGTTCATAAGGAGAAAAAAACCGGTTGTATTCATCTAGGGCAAATCGATCGGTCATCCCCGCGATATAATCGCAAATGGCCCTTTGCAATCCGCCCTTTTTGACCCGCTTCAGGGTTTGCGGCGGGAGCTGTTCCGGTTTTTGTTCATAACTGTGAAAAAGTTCCTTGATAAATCTCTGGCCTTTCTCGGTCATGCGGACCACCCGATGATGATGATAAAGATGATCCAGCAGAAATTGTTTCAACTCTTTTACTTGCCTTGCAACCGGTTTCGAAAATGCCACCACTTGGGCGTCGGTGCGCGAAAGATCTGTCGGTTTTCTGAAGTGATAGCGGTTCAAGTTTCGCTCCGTCTCTTCAAGCAAATTGCCTACCAATCGATTGATTAAAAGCCGTACGGCCATTCGGGTTTTCACCGCGGGAGCGGCTCGAGATGCTTTCCGCTCCACATAGCGCTTCGCTTCCATCCACAGACTCGCTTGACGAAGCAATTCTTCATCCAAAAAACCCGCCCGAATCCCGTCATCCAAATCGTGGCAGTTATAGGCAATCTCATCCGCATAATCCACCACATCCGCTTCCAGAGAGCGAAAGCGTTTTTTAACGTGTTTGCGCAAACCTTCCCGTACCTCAAAGGTTAAATTCAGGCCCGGAAAATTGGCGTAGCTTTCCTCCAATTCCTCCACGATTCTCAAACAATGCAAATTGTGCTCAAATCCGCCGTGTGGTCTCATCAAATCGTGCAGGGCCCATTCCCCGGCGTGACCGAAGGGCCCGTGGCCCAAATCATGGCCAAGCGCAATGGTCTCCGTTAAATCTTCATTGAGCTGCAAAGCGCGGGCGATGGTTTTCGCGATTTGGGCCATTTCAAGCGTGTGGGTGAGCCGCGTGCGGTAATGATCGCCTTCGTGGTTGACAAACACTTGGGTTTTGTATTCGAGCCGGCGGAAGGCCGTGGAATGAACAATGCGGTCCCGGTCGCGCTGAAAGGCGCTCCTGAGACCGTGTTCCTTCTCGGGATAACGGCGCCCTTTGGATTCCCCGCTTTTGACCGCGTAGGAAGCCAGCCATTCCCGTTCGTGCCGCTCCCAAAACTCTCGCGAAATCATCGCCCTCCCGCAAGTTTTCGATAAATCGATCGAAGCGACTCGGAAATCACTTTGGTTTGGGCAATCACCGGCATGAAATTGGCATCCCCGTTCCATCTCGGAACGATATGAACGTGCACATGCCCCGGAATCCCGGCCCCCGCCGAGCGGCCTAAATTAAGCCCGATGTTGATCCCGGAAGGTTTTAACACTTTTTGGACACGCTTGGTTGTCTCGTTGACCAACCGGAACAAATCAAGCAGCTCACTGTCCCTTAAATGAGTCAAACTGGAAACATGCCGCTTGGGCGCCACGAGAAGATGACCGGGGTTGTACGGAAAAAGATTCAGGAGGGAAAAACTGTGGGCACTTCTCTTGAGAACGCGGTCACCTTCGGCGCGTCTGGCGCCGCAGAAAATGCATTTTTTACTTTGCTTTCGGGTAATATAGGCCTTCCGCCGGGGCGCCCAAAGTCTTTCCATGAATGGGTGGGATTACACCACTACCTTCGGTTTGTCGTGAACGTCGAGTAAAAAGTTTAAATTCTTGAGATCAAGGTACTGGATTTTGGCCTCCTGTGCAAGCAATTTTGCATTTAGATCAATCCCCCGAAGCCCCATAATTAATTTCTTCTCGAGGGGGGCTCGCAATCGTTTGATGTCCTCCAGAAAAACACGAATATCATCCTCCATCACTTTTCCGGAAAGCACCTGGCACAGCCAGCGCGACTTTCCGTTTTTGGCCGCTATGGGGAATGCACGCCCGTTATTGGGGCGCGATAAGATCTCGGTAAAATGGGGGCAATAGAACCGTTTCTGATTGAGTTCAACCATGTCGCCTCGAAATTTCCGGAACAGATCCTCAATTCGCTTCGGAAGTTCCGAGGAATCAGCCCGAAGACTTTCTTCCACGGCCCATTCCGCCTGATCTTGAAAATGCCTGGGACTTGCCAGAGGAAGCGCCGAAAAAGAGGTCCGGCGCAGATAATAAACCGAGACAAGCCAAAACCGAAATAAGGGGTCGGGAATGATAAACAGGGAACCGTGTTTTTGAATCACCTCCAGACGCAAAAGCTCTTCCAGCACCTTTTTAATCTCCGTCCCCTTTAAGCGGAGAAAGCGCATCATTTGGGAAAGTTTTTTATGGCCCTTGGCGATCCCGAGCAGAATATCTCCATATCTCCAGAAATAGCCGCGGCCTGAAAAGGAATGAATCTTTCGTTCAAAGCACTGATTCAAAATACCGCTTCGCTCATAAAGCTCGTCTGCAAGCGCTGTCACCATAAGCGCTCGGCCATCACCGGACCGGCTGGTCATCGTGAATCGAATGCGCGCAAGCAGGCGATTTAAATAATAAGGGTGGCCGTTGGTGAGGCGAATCAAAAACCGCTTAAGCCCTTCGTCTAAATTCGAATCTGCCGTTTTCTGCTCAATCCATTCACGCGCTTCGTCAAAATCAAACGGATTTAATTCGATGGCCTCAAAATTCCCAAACAGAAGCGAAAGCTTTTCATGAAAAATAAAACGGCCGCGGGCAAAACGCGATGTGGAAACCAAATACATGGTTTCCTTTTGCATCATGATCTCACGGCCCAGATCCGCAAACGGATCCGCCAGCTCTAAATCTTCCAAGCAGTCGAAATCATCCAATACCAGGATGATCTTCTTCCCTGTTTCCTGCTGCAAGGTCCCGGTCAAGCCCAATAGCTCGCGATAGGCCTGGTCATAGCGATGCGCCATCAACATCTTTTTCACCCACTTAACATGCCGCAAGGTTTTAGGTGCCGTTTTTTTAAGCGAACGAATGAGTTCTTGAAGATGGCTGGGTGGAGTTCCGCCGAGTGCCCGATGAACACTTAAAAGCAGCTCGCCCATCCACCGTTCGGCGAACCATTCAAACGATTCAAAGGAACGGCAGGAGAAAAAAATCGACAGAATTTGATCGGAATTAATTTTGGAGAGAAAAGTTCGAAGCAGAAAACTTTTTCCTACCAACCCGACGCCCAGAAGACCAATGTTTTGACGGTACCCGTTCAAAAACGCTTCCAGTCGTTTTTCAAAAAGGGCAAAAATTTCCCCGCGCCCGAAGAATACGCTGTCCTTCTCGAGATCGGCCTGCATGCGTTCCTGTTGGGTTGATTTTGTATGGTGGCGAGTGAAAGGTTTTTTACGGAGAGGTGCGTGAAGGGCTCAATGTCAAATGGAATGAATATAATTTCCGAAAAAATCTCCGAAAAACCCGCTCCCTTTTCCAGGCAAGTGTATTTATATCAAAATCTTCTTGCCACTTCAAGCGAAAACCGAAATCCATTCGGCAAAAAAACCTGTATACTACCGATAGTAGTATGAAAATTATTTTGCTCGCCCAAATGGTATTCGAGTAAAATGAGAAGTGAAGAACGCTGCAACTTCTCATCCTGAGCGAAGCGAAGGATCTATGCTATGAATATCGTCACGCTCAACACATGGGGTTCTTGCGGACCCTGGCAGAAGCGTTGGGACTATTTGGTTGAAACGCTGGCCGCGCTCAAGCCCGACCTTTTATTTCTACAGGAGGTTTGGGGTGACGCGCTCCCGGATAAAATAAAAAAGACATTCCCCCGCTTTCATTTTCTCTCGGCCTATGAGCCGGGTCTTGTTCTTTGCTCCAAAGCGCCCATGCGCCTCTACAAAATTCATCGGTATGAGGTGAGCTCTCCGCTGGAATCATACGACCGCGGCGCGCTTCTGGCAGAAACAACCTTCGGTTCGCAGAATGTGATTTTGGCCAATACCCATTTATCGTGGAAGGCCGAAGACGGCGCGACCCGAATGAAACAAGCGGAGGAATTGCTTGGACTGGTCGGGGAAGCGGGGCTTCCCGCCATTCTAGCCGGGGATTTCAACGATGTCCCGGCTAGCCCTGTGGTTCAACAGATTAAAAAGGCGGGATTTCGGGACCTATTTGAACGCGTGGGTGAGGGGAACGGGTTTACGTGGGATAACGCAAATCCCTTTATTCAGTCCCATGAAACCCAATTTCCGAATCGGCGCATTGATTTCTTATTTATGGACGAACGCCTCGCCGAAATTTATCCCCCGCTTTCCTCGCGTGTGGTCTTCAATCAACCCAATCGCGAAGGTATTTATCCTTCCGACCATTACGGCGTGACGGCGGGACTTAAAATTTAGCAAGAATAGAATCCATTTCTTTTTCGCCGAACGCGCGCAACGTCTGGGATTTTAAATTCCCGAGCGACCCTGCCCTCATCAAAAGAGCGGTCACCGTTTCATCATTCGGCGCTTCCATGGTCAAAACGACATCGTACGCTCCAAGCGTCCAGAAAATGTCCGTGATCTGGGCGCCCATCTTCCGGGCCAAATCGCGAAACGCCTGAGCGCGTTTCGTCGTGTCCTTAATCCCCCGTATCCCCTGATCCGTGAAATTCGCCAGCACCACATACTTTGCCATTTTTCCTCCCCTTCACCCTATCAAAAGGATCTTTAGTGCCAATCTAGATTTTAGAAGATTCCCGGTTGAGAATGATTGTCTAAAACTGAAAGCAGTCTTTTGAGCCGTCGATTCAGCTGTTCCACCTCATGAGGAGGAGTTTTCTCGATTAGGCCTTGAGTTTCATGATCAATGGTTTCAAGAAACCGTTTAAGATCAAAAGGTTTTAGAAGAAAATCGCTGACTCCAAGTTGAAAAGCGTTTTTCCGGGTATCCGGACTGTCATAGGCGGTAATGACGATGAATCCCGAGGCTCCGATTCCAGCTTTTTCTTGAAATTCCTGAATATGCTTGATCGTCATAAGGCCGTCAAGGCCCGGCATGCGGATGTCGCAGAGCACAAGATGAAAGTAGCCGCTTCTTGCTTTTTTAATCCCCTCGTACCCATCGTGAGCGATGTCGACAAAATAACCTTCTTTGCGAAGAACGCGCTCGAGCGTGTGAGTCAAAAGCGGGTCATCGTCGATGACGAGAATTGAGGCCTTCTCAGTACCCGCTGAAACGGACAGACGCACCACCCCCTTCAATCTGGTTTATCATATTACTGCTGAAGGGGGTAATAGGGAAGGAGAAATGGGTGCCTACCACGAATGGCACTGACTTAAGGAAAAAAAGCGGTTTTACCTGTGGATTCCCGCTTAAGACGTGCGGGAATGACAGATAATGCAATATGTCATCCCACGGCTTGACCGGGGGATCTGCACCACAAAAACTGCTTAAGGAAGCGCCATTGGTGCCTACCACTTCATACAGCTGTCATTCTGAGGCGACACCACAAGGGTGCTGCTTCGCTGAGCCGAAGAATCTATGAGTCATAGATCCTTCGCTATCGCTCAGGATGACACGAAAAGCAACTGTATCAAGTGGGATGCACCCGGAGAAATAAGGGGTTGCTTCAGGGATAAAGAGTGGAGCGGCCAAAGTTGCCCCTCATCAGCTTTTGAATGAAGCTTTTCGGCCAGCGCTGATTTCGATGCCATACACGTTTGTCCTTAGAAGTGACGGCATCGCACTTGATCGTTAAGATCAAGTGTCGAGTCCGTCAAAACTCTCGCGGCCCCGATTTCGATGAATGCAATAACTTAAAGGTGAAATCGGGGCTGCTATTATTTTCCTTGTGTGTCATATTTGCGACATATTTTGGCACCCTTTGAGCTAAATTGCCAACAGCATTTTGAGGTCTTTGAGGTCTTGTCCGCGTGGGAACAGTGCATTAAGAAGAGGTGGTTTTGTTTTTCGGAAACTTAGTGAGCATTAACACTGCCCCTGTTTTACAAAATCATTCGAAGCTCAAAAAGACAAGGCGTGCAAAAGCTTGAGGGCGGCAACGAGTAAGACAACAGCCAAAATGCGTTTAAGCCATATTCCAGAAAAGTGGTTTGCTCCCAACCGCGACCCGAGGATGCTTCCAGCAAATGCGGTTACAATCATATAGGTTAATACCGAAGTAAGCTCAAAATGCCCTCTGGCCAATCTTCCTAATAAACCAGCGAAAGAATTCACCCAGATAAAAAAGGCGGAGGCCGCTGCCGTCCTCTTAGGATCAGCCCAATGAAAAAGCAATAAAAGTGGACTTAAAAAAATACCGCCACCGACTCCAACGATACCCGAAAGGATTCCAATGAATCCTCCTACAAGTAACGAAATCGCAAAGGGAAGTGAATGTTTTATTTCCTGCTTACCTCTCTCGAATTCCATTAGCAAACGCCAAGCAGCAAACATAAGGACGCCCGCAAGGAGAAAAAAATAAATCCTTGGAGGAACTTTCAGAAAGCCCCCGATGAAAGCAAATGGAATCGAAGCAATGGCAAATGGCCAAGTCAGTTTCCAAGAAAAATGAGACGCCCTTAAAAAATTCCAAAAGGCCGTCCCTGCCACGAGAAGATTGAGACACAAAGCGCTCGTGGCCATTTGGGCATGCGGAATGGCAAAAAATGAAAGAAGTGCGAGATAACCTGAAGCTCCTCCATGGCCAACAGAGGAATAAACCAAGGAGATTAAGAAAGTGAAGACTGTAAGTGTAAGACCTTCTGGCAATCCCCTACCTCCCCATGAATCAATTTCACTGCATGAATTAAAACATCCTTTAAAATTTCAAAGGCGTCTTGGACAGCACTCGGGCTTCCGGGTAAGTTAACGATCAACGTCTTCCCGCGTACGCCCGCTACGGCTCGGGAAAGCATCGCAAATTTTGTTTTCTTCATGGACTCATGCCTAATGGCCTCTGAAATCCCAGGAATTTCCTTCTCGATGAGCTCTTTAGTTGCTTCGGGCGTTACATCCCTTGGACCTAAACCTGTCCCGCCTGTGGTCAAAACTAAATCACAAAAAAAGAGGTCCGCCATGTGAATAATCACTTTCCGGATTACTTCCTTTTCATCAGGAACAACGCGATAAGCGATCACCTCAGCACCCAGGCGTTCCTCAATCAGGAATTTGAGAAGAAGGCCGCTTTCGTCCTTTCGCTCTTGCCTAGAACAACGATCACTCGCCGTTAAAATTCCTACTTTGACTAATGGAATAGTCATTTTTTCCACCTGACTTTTGAATTAAATGAAGATTGTTAATCACCATGGCGGGATCGTAGCTTTTTGCCATATCGTAAATCGTGAGCGCTGCGGTCATCGCCCCTGTCAAAGCTTCCATTTCCACTCCGGTCTTCGCAGTCGTTCGAACATAAGACTCAATGAGAATTCCGTCGCCTTGAGGTCGATCTAAAAAACGAATCTCAATATGTTCCAAAGGTAAAGGATGACATAAGGGAATGAGCTCAAATGTTCTCTTTGCGGCAAGAATTCCCGCCGTTTTGGCGACCGTGAAAGCATCTCCTTTTTTGATTTGCCCATTTTGGAGAAGCATGAACGTTTCAGGTTTCATCTGAATCTCGCAGGCTGCAATGGCAGAGCGTTCTGTCGGCTGCTTCCCGCCAACATCCACCATATTCGCTTCTCCTTTTTCATTAAGATGAGAAAGCATCAGATTGCTCCATCTGTTTTAAAGCCCGGTGATAATCTCCCACATGATTCATGTTGGTAAGAACCTCGATTCTCTCTTGTGGTAGCACAACGGATTTGATGTCCGCGATTTCAAAAAACTGCCGCATCGAATTTTCTCCATGGTCCAGAAGCAAGCGAATCAAGAAACGACTTGAGCGACGATAAATCCCTGGAAACGGTTGATAACTTTCTTCTGACAGTTTAAAACACACGACATCGAAATCACCTTCCCAAAAACTGACAAGCTCGCGAATGAGTAATTCATCGACAAAGGGCATATCGCACGTAAACACACAGCTTGCGAGTTCTTTTGAATACAAAAGGCCCGTATAAATTGCGGCTAATGGGCCTCGTCCTTCAATTAAATCCTCATAAATATGCGCTTCTCCCAAATCAAGGCCTCCAAGTTTCGCTTTTTCGTTAACGATGACCAAAGTTTCATTAAAAAGAATAGTTCCAAGATCGACGAGACGTTCTAAGAGCGTCTTTTCTCCAAATTTGAGGAGCGCTTTGTCTTGACCCATTCGTGAGCTTTTTCCGCCTGCTAAAATGATTGCGGTCATTGAAAACTTGCTGCCCATTTAGGAAACACCCACTTCCTTTCTTATGAACTGACTCTCAATCAAGTCCGCAAGCTTATGCAACTCGTCAAAAGTAAAGGAAGGGACGCCATTTCTTCCCTCACCATCTGAACAGATGGCCACAACATTTTTCACTCGCTCCGTAAGAAGAAAATCGCCTAACTCTTTTTTATGGACTTCAATTTTTAGGAATTCGTCTTGCCTATAGCCCTCAAGGAAAACCAAATCAAAATCCCTGAATAAAAGTAAAAGTTCCTCAAGAGGAACTTCTCCAGTTAAGTTCGCAAAAATCGCAAGGCGCTTTTTTCCAGCCAAAATGACTTTCTCGGCACCGCTCATTCGGTATCGAAAGGTATCTTTCCCAGGTTCATCAATCTCTAAATCTTGCCGCGCAAGCTGTTTCAACACACCAATTCGAAAACCTCGTGAAGTTAAAAGCACAATGAGCGCTTCAAGCACTTCCGCTTTTCCCGAACCTTTTCTTCCGACAACAGATATAACAGCTGGCATAGACCAATCCTCTAAATGATTTTTACAGATATACGTTCATTTTTCCTTAATAGGCGATTTGGCTCGACCTTTAAAATTCCATTGGAAGCTGCAAGGGTACCAATCCTATGAGAACCTTGGCCTTTCAAAGGGGTTACTTTAAAAAATTTTCCCATTCTTTCCCAACGGACCCGGACAAAATGAAGTCTGGATCCGTTTTGAAACGATTGGGTTAAACGACCTTCAACCTCATGTTCCGGTTCTTTTCGTCCTGACATTTTTAAAATAAGAGGTTTGACAAATTCTTGGAATGTGACGAAAACCGAAACCGGATTTCCGGGAAGCCCGAACACAAAGGTTTGATTTTTCCGGCCAAAAAAAATGGGTTTTCCGGGTTTAATCGCCACCTTCCAAAAAATTTCTTTGACCCCCTCTTCTTTTAGAATTTCTTTTACAAAATCGTATCTTCCAACCGAAATACCTCCTGAAATGAGTAAAACGTCATAGATCAATCCTTTCCGAATCCATTTTCGAATTTTTTTCGGTTCATCGCCTACGCAAGGAAAAGAACAAGCCATTCCGCCTGTTTGTTCAACCAAGCCTTCAAGAAGAACGGTATTGGAATCCCGAATTTTTCCAGGTTTTAATTTTCTATTCGTTTTCAATAATTCGCTTCCTGTCGCCAAAATTCCCACTTTTGGAGACTGATAAACCGGAATTTTTTGATACCCAACGGCCGCCAAAACGGCCAAATGCGTTGGATTAAGACGCGTTTGGCTGGAAATTAACGCTTCTCCTTTTTTAAAGTCTTCGCCGAAAAAACGAATATTTTCTTTTGGCGAAGGTTTTCTCGAAAGAATCAAATAATCATTTACCCGTTCAACTTCTTCCTGCATGACAACCGCTTGAGTCCCTTTTGGAACATAAGCGCCCGTGAAGATCCGAACCGAATGGCCCGGTTTTAAAATTCCGTTAAAATATTCCCCGGCTTTAATTTCATGACTCACTTCAAAACCAAGCCTTTTTTTATTCACAGGAACACTTGATACAGCATAGCCATCCACCGCTGAATTATTAAAGCTCGGGAAAGGTTCGGGTGAAACAAGATCTTTGGAAACCACGCGGTCCAGACCCTTTCTTAAAGGAACGGTCTCGGTCTTTAATCGAAATGGCTCGCCTAAAATTTTTTTAATCGCTTCTTTGTAAGTAAGCATGTTCCACCTGACACAAACTCCACCGATTGGTTCCGTCCGAAAAATATTCTTTTTTCCAAATCGGAATTTTATGTTTAATTTCCTCAATTAAATATCTTGAAGCTTGATAAGCCTCATCGCGATGAACGCTTTTTACTTCAATCGCCACGGCGATTTGCCCAAGCCATATGCGGCCGAGCCGGTGAAGGATTTTAATTTCTTCAAGCGGCCACTTTTCAAATGCCGAGCGAACGAGTTCCTCAAGCATTCGTTCCGCCATTTCCTCATAAGCTTCATACTCCAAATACAGTACTTTTTCCTCATTAGAGTCACCGGAGTCACTGCGAACCATTCCAAGAAAAAGCACACTTGCTCCCGCCTTAAAATCGTCATCTCGATTCAAAAACCCAACGGTCCGAATTTCATTTCTTGTTAGATACATCCTTATCCTCCACTGACAGGAGGTAAAATGGCTACCTCATCCTCTTCTGATACATCCACTGTCTTATCCACATATCTCCCATTGATTGCCACCAAACAAGGTTCAAGAACTGAACCAAGAGCTGGGATTTCAGTTTGCAAACGAAAAAGAACCTCCTCGCAAGAAATTTCGTCTGGCACTTCGAGAACCGTTTCTTCACAGCCAGCCATTTCCCTCAACATCGCAAACAGTTTTACTTTGACTTTCACCTTTATCCTCCAATATGAGACATTTGAAAATCATTGTGCTTGATTTGGGCATCATTCAAAAAGTGCTGTTCGGGTCGTATCCAAACGACTTCTTGAATTTTCCTTTTGATGACTTCCATCGGCGTCTGCGTTCGAAGGAGCGCTTTTAAATCCAGATCCTCTTTCCCATGAAGACACGTTTTGAGGGCTCCGTTGGCTTTGAGCCGAAGCCGATTGCAGCGGGCGCAAAAGTAATTGGAAATCGGACTGATAAACCCGACACGGGCTTTTGTCCCCGCAACCGTAAATACTTGTGCCGGTGATGAAAAATAAGTATCGGCTGAAACCAGTTCAAATTCTTCTTCAATTTTTTTCTTCGCCTCTTCGACGCTCAGAAACCGTTCCTGAGGATCGAGCTGAACAAGCCCATTCGTTGGCATCAGCTCGATGAAGCGGATTTCAATTGACTTTTCAATGGCAAACCGAACGAGATCACAAACTTCATCTCCATTAATTCCTTTCATCAGAACGGTATTAATTTTGACGGGCATCAAGCCGCAGGCAAGCGCTTCATCGATTCCCTCTAGAACCTCTTTTAAACGGTCCATCCGCGCAACTTGTTGGAAACGGTTTCGATTGAGCGTGTCCAAGCTGATGTTTACCCGGTCCAGTCCCGCCTCCTTCAGCTTTCGTGCCTCGCCCTTCAAAAAAACGCCGTTCGTTGAAAGCGCAATCTCGCGGATTTCACGAATTTCCCGAATCCGGAACACAAGTCGAGCGATGTCTTTTCTTACGAGCGGCTCCCCGCCCGTAATTCTCACCTTGCGGATTCCAAGTTCTGAAAAGCACTTCGTGAGCATCACAATCTCATCGTAGCTTAAAAGCGCCTGCCAAGATTCAAACCCCGCGCCGTGGGCAGGCATACAGTAGAGGCAGCGCAGATTGCACCGATCCACAACCGAAATCCGAAGATAGGTTAATTCTCTGCCAAATTGATCTCTCATACGGT
>CAYJWM010000002.1:0-69523 GCA_964373885.1 uncultured bacterium
AAGTCGCAGTAAGCGAGGAAAAAGAGTTTTTGCTTTTAAGAAAATCCCCGCTGTGGAATTTTGAACTATCGTGATAAAATACGCCCCTTATGCAGCATCAAAAACGCAGAAAAGACATTCGTAATTTGGCGATTATTGCCCATGTGGACCACGGGAAAACTACACTCGTGGATGCGCTGCTCAAACAGACCGGCGCTTATGAGTTTAAAGAAGGCGAAGAGACCGTGATGGATTCCAATGCGCTTGAACGGGAGCGCGGCATCACGATTTTTTCGAAAAATGCCTCCTTCCGGTATAAACATATTACGGTCAATATTGTCGATACGCCGGGCCACGCGGATTTCGGAAGTGAAGTGGAGCGGATTTTAAAGATGGTGGACGGCGCGCTCCTTCTCGTGGATGCCGTAGAGGGCCCGATGCCGCAGACCAAGTTTGTTTTGAAAAAAGCGCTGGAACTTCATTTGAAACCCATCCTCGTGGTCAATAAAGTGGACCGCCCCAATGTCCGGGTCCATGAAGTGGTGGACATGACCTTTGACCTTTTCTGTGAGCTCGCCGCCACGGACGAGCAGCTTGATTTTCCGATCGTATACGCGTCGGGAAAAGAGGGAATTGCCACCTTGGACATGGAGGACGAAGCCAAAGACATGAAGCCCTTGCTTGAGACCATTATTCACCGCGTGCTTCCGCCCGTGGCCGACCCGGAACTTCCCTTTCAAATGCTGATTACGATGCTGGACCATGACTCCTATGTCGGCCGCATCGCGATCGGGCGGATTGTTCACGGAAAAGTAAAAGTGGGGGAGTCGGTTGCGCTGGTCAAACGGGACGGCGGGATGGAACGCGGCAAAGTGACGAAAATTTTAAAATACGTGGGGCTTAAGCGTGTGGAAGCGGATCAGGCGGAAGCAGGTGACATTATCTGCCTTGCAGGAATTGAAAACGCGAAAGTGGGGGAAACACTTGCTTCCAATGAAAATCCAAAGGCGCTTCCGACCATTAAAATCGATGAACCCACGATTTCCATGAATTTTTCGCACAACACAAGCCCCTTGGCCGGAAAAGACGGCGGTAAATTCTTGACTTCCCGCCACATCCGGGAGCGGCTTGAGCAGGAAGCCATGGTGAATGTAGGGATCAAAATCGAAGAGGTGGAGGACGGTGAGCGCTTCAAGGTTTCGGGGCGCGGGGAGCTTCATTTGGCCATTTTAATCGAGACGATGAGGCGGCAGGGCTATGAACTTGAAGTTTCCCGGCCGAAGGTAATTCTTAAGGAAGTAGAGGGTGAAACCCTCGAGCCCGTCGAGCTTTTGGTCATTGAAGTGGATCCGGAATATCAAGGCGCCGCGATTCAAATGCTCGGGATCAGGAAGGCCGAGATGAAGGACATGCAGACAAGCGCCGTCGGGACCGTCCGGATGGAATTTTTAATTGCCTCGCGCGCCCTGATTGGTTTCCGGAACGAGTTTTTGACCATGACCCGCGGCACCGGCGTGATGTATCACAATTTTTTTGAATATCAAAAATTCAAAGGTGAGCTCCAAGAGCGTGTGACGGGCGTTTTGATTTCCCAGAATGCGGGCCAGGCCGTGGCCTACGCTTTATGGGGGCTTCAGGAGCGCGGGGAGATTTTTGTGCACCCGGGCGATGATTTGTACGAAGGAATGATTGTCGGTGTGAACAATAAAGGTCCTGACCTTGTCGTCAATGCCATTCGGGAGAAAAAGCTGACCAATATGCGCGCGGCCGGCTCCGACGAGGCCATTCTGCTCACGCCGCCCCGCGAGATGACGCTTGAATTTGCCCTGGAATTTATCGAAGATGATGAACTGGTGGAAATTACGCCCAAAAACATACGTTTGCGCAAGCGTTATCTCACGGAAAACGAACGCAAAAAGTCGGAAAAGAAAGCCCGGCAAACAACAGGATGAAGAATAAGCGCCAAGCATATCTTCCCTCGCGCTCGAGATTTATTCCTCCTGCGATGATTTCTCTAAATTGCGGGAGCCCTCGGCCGAACCATTTAGGATTCGGCCGCTTCCCTAAATGGGATTGCAATTTAGGACTTGAGTTCTGCAGATTTCCCCTCTCCCCATAGGGGAGAGGGCAGGGTGAGGGGGCGAATCGGAAGATTTACCCCCTCATCCTAACCTTCTCCCCCAAGGGGGAGAAGGGATCGTGTTAAAAAGTGCAGAACTCAAGTTAGGAGAAACATCGCAAACAGCCGGAAAAATCCGAAATCGCTCGTCGAAGAGTGCTTAGCGCCAACGATACAGCTTAGACAAACTTTCTGTTGCCTTGAAGCGGCGTTGACGAGCACTCGATTTCTAGCTCGAAATCGAGTGCGAGGAACCGAGCGAGCACGGCTGATTTTCGCTTAGGCGGACGGCCTAAAATCAGCCGCGCGCAGCGTCCGCGAGAGGCAATCAGGAAGTTTGTAAAAACAGTAGGGACGCGTATGAAAAAGCTTTTGTGGATCGTACTGGCCATATTTTTGATCATCGTTGCGGCGCTCGTGGTGTTTGTGGTGACGTTTGATTTGAACAGAATGAAGCCGATGATTATTTCACAGATTGAAACCGCAGTGGGGAACCCCGTACAGATTGACCGCTTGTCTCTCGGCTGGAAGGGCGGAATTGCCCTTTCCTTGACGGGTCTTCGCATTTATCCGGATGAAAAAGCCGGAGGGGAGCCCGCCATTACAATACATCGGGTAAACGCCTTTCTTTCCTTAAAGCAGCTGCTGAAACGGCAAATTGCAATCGGGTCCATTGTTATCGATTATCCCAGTCTTCATCTCCTTCGTTCCGGCGACGGCGCAGTTCATGTGATTGGGTTTAATCCTAAAAAAACTCAAAGTAAGGCGCCTGCTTCTCAAACGAATGCGTTGGCGGCGATTCCTGTTTTAATTAATAAAATCCGTTTAGAGGAGGGTTCACTTCGTTTTACCGATGCCACCACTACCCCTCCTTTTGAAATTCAAATCCGGCACATCGACGTTTTTCTTGATCAAGTGTTTTTCAATCAATCCGTCAAATTCGACACACGACTTGCGCTTTTAAGTGAACGGCATAATGTTTTTGTGAATGGCCGATTTCTGATACCTCTCGGAAAAAATCCGGGAGCTTTGGAAAACGTGCGGCTTAAAGTTGATTTAGGAAATATTAGCTCCGAAGAATTGGCCCGCGCAATCCCCGGTTTGGAACGGTTGGCACTCGGAGGGGAAGCCGTCATGGATTTGGATCGAGTTACTTTTGACACAAAGGGTTTCGGGAAACTAAATGCCGACCTTCAATTAAGGGACGGCAAAATCGCATCACCTCAGCTTGCGCGCCCGATTGAGAATATCGGAGCATCGATTTCCGTTGAGAAAGACCGGCTTCTGATTAAGAATTTTTCTGCGGACCTTGCCGGAGGAAAGCTCGAAGCTTCCGGTTCTATCGGGCATATCCAAACCGCTCCGATTTCGAATTTAAGGGGGACATTGCGGGGGATTTCATTGGAATCATTACAGAGTCAGGTTGAGGAAGGGGCTCCTCGGCTCCAAGGAAAATTGGGCGGCTTCTTTGAAGCTGCCTTCTCCGGGCTTTCAGAAGCGCAAATCATCAATTCTCTTTCTGGAGAAATCGAGATGAATATTAGCGAGCCGGTCATTGTAAATTTTAATCTGGTGCGGGAAGTGTTCGGCCGTCTGGCGTTGATTCCGGGTTTGGTGAACACGCTTGAAAAACGCCTGCCGGAGCATTACGGAGAAAAATTGAGACGGCGGGACACCGCTCTGGAACCGATTCAACTGGAGGGGAGAATGGAACCCGGCCGCCTCATTTTTGACCGCGTTCTGCTGGTTTCCGATACGTTTGTGCTGACGGGAAGAATAGCGGCCGGGATCGACGGGTCTATATTAAGCGATGCCGTGCTTCGGCTGGACCCCGATTTGTCGGCCGCCTTTATCCGAAGCGTTGAGGAACTTCAATATTTAACGGACCGCGAGGGGCGTCTTGAGATTCCGGTGCAAATTCGAAGTGAGGATGGGCATTTCACGGCCGTGCCCGATCTTCAGTATGTGGCGGCAAAGCTGGCTGTGGCCAAAACGCAGGAAGTGATCGGGAAATGGCTTGAGAAAAAAGCGGGCCCAAAAAGCGAAGAGGAGAAGAGTGAAGCAGACGGACAAACAACCCCTCAAGGGGATTTGATGGGGAGTTTGATCGGCGGCCTCTTGAAGGATAAACCATGATGGACATGATTCAAAACATAGGACTTGTGGCGGCCATAGTTCTTCCGCTTTGGAATATCCCCCTTATCATCCGCATCATCAAACGAAAATCTTCCGACGACATCAGCATCTTTTGGGCCTTGGGGGTTTGGGTTTGTTTTGTGCTGATGGCGCCTTCCGGTTTTACGTCGAAAGACTTGGTTTGGAAAACCTTCAATGTGGTCAATTTCATACTTTTCAGTTGTGTGGTGATTACGGTACTGATTTTTCGAAAGAGGAAAATTTAGCTGTTTTGAACTGCACGATGTTGATTTTTTAAAACACTTTGTAAGACTTGCAGATATAGGGTATTGTGAAAATTATCTGTTTTTGTGTTTAGAAAATGAACATTGGATGTTTATTTGTTTTTGGTTTTTCATTTTGAATTTTCTCTTCCTTTCCATAACTCCCCGTAATTCCGCCAGTTAGAAAAATCTGAATTTATTTTCAAAAAGGGCCATTTTTGGCATGAAATGTGTAGCTATGGACTGTCCGGGACAAAGCTGGATGAGTAGTAGGAAATATTACCAACATACCTTTTTCACCCGTTTATCTTGGAGGAATTGAATTGTGAACGGACGATTAACCATTTCAGAGCTAGCCAAAATGGTCGGGGTGACCCCCAAGACAATTATTCGATGGGAAAAGTCCGGAAAGATTAAGAAGCCCAAGCGGGATTGGAAGGGCTGGCGGATCTTTCTGGAAGAAGACATCACTCATATTCAAAGCTTGGTCAGCGCTGTTTATGAGCCCAAGTGAGCTTCGAAAGCGAGGAGAAGAAATAGCTATGAGAAAATTGGGTTTGATCGGTACCTTTTTGATTCTTTTTTTGCCGGCGGCGGGCCAAGCAGCTTTCGCGGAGCCGCTCGCCTATTCCGGGCGTGATGACGGTCTTTCCCCGACAGGCCAGGCGGTAAGGGCGAACCCTTCGCGCGTGGTGCCTATTTCGTACGGAACAAGTTATGACAATCAATTTGTGCCGTATTCGAGCTTCATGCAGGCTCCATCACTCAGCCAGGGGCCCCTTCAATATCAATACGGGCGGCAGACGGTCGGCAGCATCGATCCTGCGGTCGCCGCGGGTTTAAATCCTTCCGCGAGCACTGACCCTTATCACGCCTCGGAAGTTTCTCCTTATTCCCATTATTCTCCCTATTTGGAAATCGTCGGTGAGGGCTCCAATTACACGCTCGGCATCGATGACGTCGTGACGATTATCGTGCGCGATCAGCCGGATTTTTCGGGGCGGTTCGTGATCGATCCGGAAGGCAATATTCAATATAACTTTGTCGGGGACATTCCGGCCGATGGGAAAACCAAAGGCGAGCTCAAGGCCGAGATTACAAAACGGCTTACCAAGTTCGTCCGCTATCCGGAAGTGGCCGTCATGATTTCCGAGTATCGAAGCAAGGCGGTCTATGTGTTCGGTTTTGTCAACAACCCCGGCAAATACGCCATGAAAGGGGACAACATCTCGGTCAAAGAAGCGGTGGTGGCGGCGGGGCTTCCGCGCGTGGACGCTTCGCTGGATAACGTTTATGTGATACGTCCTTCAGACAAGAATCCGGATGGGAAACCGAGCAAACGCAAAGTGGATTTGAGAAAAGTGCTCAACAAAGGCGAAGCTGCGGAGAATTTTATGCTCGAGCCCGGAGACACGGTGATTGTCAACCAACGGTATTTCGACAAATTCGTCAACAATTTGTCGAGACTTACCGGGCCCGTGTTTCAATCCGCCGCGCTTTATGAATTTGGTTTTGGAAGACGGAACGGCGGATGGTTCAGGGGTAGTGACAATTGAAACATTTGAAAAAAGATAAACCTTCCGCATTTTTTCATTGCTATGCCCGCGCGCTGCACTTTTGGCCTTTGATCGCGGCGGGGCGCCTGGTGGCGCGCATGGTGATGAATTTGTGGGACATGTTCGAGAGTTGAAAGGACGCAAAACGAACTTATGAATTTCACCCAAGTCACTCAGACATTAAGAATTCGCGAATATTATTACATGATGCTGCGTCACAAGCTTTCATTTTTGATTGTGACCTGCCTCTCGCTCGCCGTATCGCTCATCCTTGCGTTCACACTTCCGAAAGTTTACCGGGCGGATACCGTTTTGCTTGTCCAGGATGAGGACATTTTAAATCCGTTGATTTCCGGTCTCGCCATCGCTCCGTCATTTTCACATCGCATCAGGACGCTGAGGGAAGAGCTGCTTTCCTGGCAGCGCCTGACGCTTCTCGTGGAAAAGCTCGGCATGGACAAAGGGATCAGGGGGCCTCTTCAGTATGAGCATTTGATTAAAAATTTGAGGGATCATATTGTCATCCGTCTTCAGGAGGCGCGCATTGTCAGCGTCGGCTTCGAGGGCCCCGATCCCCAGGAAGCTCAGAACATTGTCCAAACACTTGCAGACATCATCATTGAGGGCACGTTAACCTCCCAAAGTGTCGAGGCCTCAAGCGCGATTAACTTTATTCAGGGACAGCTGGATGAATACCGCACCAAGCTTGAAAAGTCGGAAGTGGAATTGAGAAAGTTCAAAGAACTTTACAGCTCCACGCTTCCGGTGGCGACCCATTTAAACGAACAGCTGGTGGCACTTAAGATGATGCTCAATCAGCTCCTGATCGAAAATACGGAAGAACACCCGCGCGTGAAACAAACCCGCCAATTGATCAAAGCCCTGGGGGAGCAGCGGGATGCGCAGTTGACTCAGGCACAGAAAGAAGGCGTGGAGATCGATCCGGCTGAATATGCGAAATTTGTCTCCAGCGTTCCGCTCCAGGAGCAGCAGCTTACGAAACTTCAAAGGGATTATGCCGTCAATGACCGGATTTACGAGTCGCTTCTTCAGCGCCTTGAAACGGCAAAAATTTCGGAAACTTTGGAAGAGTCGGACAAAGGGCCTAAATTCCGGATTTTGGAGCCGGCCCGGCTTCCGCTGGAGCCCGTCAAGCCGAAAAAAGGTCTCATTCTCCTGGGGGGGCTTGTGATCGGATTTGCCCTTGGATTCGTGCTCGTGTATTTGCTGGAGCTGAGCAACACCTCCATTCGCAGTCTCGATGAGGCCAGAGAAGTGCTGGTCCTTCCCATTTTCGGCTCCATTCCGCCAATCAATCCCGAAGAGCTGCTCTTAGAAGAAAATTTACGGAGGCAGGCGTAATGTATCACGCCCATTATGGCTTTCGGGAACTCCCGTTTAATCAGACCCCCGATTCATCTTTTTTCTTTCCTTCCGAGCGCCACAAAACCGCGCTGGATGCGCTTGTGTATGCGATCAAGCAGAGAAAAGGGTTTGTTCTGGTGACGGGGGAGATCGGATCGGGGAAAACCACCGTGGCCCGCACGCTTCTCAGGAAGCTTGGCAGCCGTGCAAAAACAGCCATGATCACGAATACTTATTTGACGCCCAAGGGGATTATCACCTTGATTCTGGAAGATCTGGATGTTTCTTATCAGACCGGTTCCAAGGACCGCCTTCTGGTTCAGCTGAATGAGTTTTTGCTCGCGCAGGCCCAGCAGGACTTGGACGTGATTGTGCTTGTGGATGAAGCCCAAAACCTCAATCCGCAGTGTCTTGAGGAAATTCGAATGCTTTCGAATCTGGAAACTGAAAAGGAAAAATTAATTCAAATCATTTTGATCGGCCAGCCGGAACTGAGAAAAAAGATTGAAACGCCGAGACTGGAGCAGCTGCGTCAGCGAATTGCCATACACTATCATTTGGAACCGCTCAGCGAGCTCGAGACAAAGGAATATATTCTTCATCGTTTAAATCATGCCAAGGCGAACGGGCGGGATTTCAGCCGCCTTTTTGAAGCGCCTGCGTATGAGTTGGTTTATCAATATTCGCGGGGCCTGCCGCGTCTTGTGAACAAAGTCTGCGACCACGCACTTTTTACGGGCTGGCTTTACGGCGCGCAATCGATTACCGAGTCAATTGTTGCAGAAGCCGTTAACGAACTTCATTTCCGGGGGGAAAAAGGGGAAGAAACGGGAGAAAAAAAGCATGAGCAAATTTACAAAAGCGCTTGAGAAAATTCAAAGCGACAAACAGGAAAAAGCAAAAGAAGCGGTAAAAGCCAAGACAAACGGTTTTGAAATTCCTCAAGACCAAGAAAAAACCAAGACGTTGAATTGGGAGCGCGGGATTCGCCAATTGCGCCACACCAATCCCGACACCCGGATGGTCACCTATCATTTTCCCAATGGTCTTTTGGCCGAGCAATACCGAATGCTCAGGACAAATTTAAAAAATCAATTGGGAGAAAAGGGCTCGAAGGTGATTTTGTTGTCCAGCTCGATTCACGGGGAAGGGAAAACCATAACGGCGGCCAATTTGGCGATGACCTTGGCTGAGATGGAGAATACAAAAGTAGCTCTTGTGGACGCCGATTTGAGGCGGGGGAAAGTGGGTGAGTATCTTGGTTTTGAGAAGGAGCTTCCCGGGCTTTCCAATTTTCTTTCCAACGGGGTAAGTGCGAAAGAAGTCATGGTGCGCAATTCCATTGAAAATCTGATCGTGATCCCGCGCGGCGAAATCGTGAAAAATCCGTCCGAGCTTGTCAGCTCTCAGAAATTCCGGCTTCTCATCGCCGAGCTTCGCAGCCGCTTTGATTACGTGATCATCGACTCGCCGCCGATTATGTCTGTTGCCGACGCCGGTATTTTGGGCCGGGAAGCGGACGGGCTTTTGATGGTGATTCAATCCGGCAGGACCCCGAAAAGCGTGATTTCTCATGCCCACCTTTTGTTTAGCCAAGCGGGGCTTAAAATGCTCGGCTATGTGCTGACGAATGTGGAGTTTCAGTCCGCGGATTACCGGTACCATTACCATTATTACAACGATTACGATGAACAGAGCGGCATTCCCAACCGGAGCACGTTTGTCGGCCGCGTGAAATTTTATTTCAAAAAATGCGGGTTTAATTTCGAACGCACCGAACAGCAGTTCAACCAATGGTGGGAAAAAAAGTTTTTAAAACGCCACGACGCTTTTGTGGAAGACGACCTCATCCGCCGTCAGAAGCGATCCTCTGAGCATCGGGACGTTTAATTTTTTAGGAGGTTTTGGAATTTATGGCTAAATGTTTGGTCACAGGCGGGGCGGGTTTTATCGGATCCCATGTGGCGGACGCTCTGATCGCCCGCGGGGATCGGGTGCGTGTTTTAGACAATCTCTCGACCGGGAGAAAAGAAAATCTCAGCCGTCACGCTTCGGAAATAGAGCTTTTGGCGGAAGACCTCCGGGACAAAGAAGCGGTCCGCAAAGCGGTCAAGGGAATCGATTGTGTGTTTCATATCGCAGCGCTTCGTGCGGTGCTGCGTTCCGTGGATGATCCCCGCGAAACCAACGACGTGAATGTGAGCGGTACATTAAATCTTCTTCTGGCGGCAAGAGAGGCGGGTGTGAAGCGGGTCATTTTCTCTTCTTCCTCTTCCGTGTACGGGGACACGGACATTTTTCCTTCCCGCGAAGACGCCCTGCCGCGTCCCGAGTCGCCTTATGCGGCGTCCAAAATCATGGGCGAATATTACTGCCGGATTTTTTCACGGTTGTACGGGCTTGAGACGGTTTGTCTCCGGTATTTCAATGTGTTTGGGCCGCGGCAGAACCCGGAGTCCAAGTATTCGGCGGTGATTCCCATTTTTATCGATTTGTTGCTCAAGGGTGTTTCCCCCGAAATACACTGGGACGGAAAGCAATCACGGGATTTTACATACATCGAAAACGTGGTCAGTGGAAATTTACTGGCCGCGGAAGCAAAGGGAGTTTCCGGCGAGGTGTTTAATATCGCTTGTCACGAAGAGTTCTCCGTTCTGGAGATTTTTAATCAATTAAAAGACATTTTGAACAGTGAGAGAGTTAAACCGGTATTCAAGCCGAAGCGGGCCGGAGACGTCCGCCGGTCGTTTGCGGATATCACCAAAGCCCAGCGATTGCTTGGCTACAAGACAAAAGTGAATTTTCGCGAAGGCCTTAAAGAAACAGTCAAATGGTTTTGCCCTGAACTCTTACCTGCCCGATAAGGGCAGGGTAACGTGGCGGTCACTTGCAGTAAAATTCCTTGGGCTCAATGGAGAATCATTCATGTGCGGCATTGTCGGCTATATCGGCGCGAAAGATACAAATCCTATTCTGCTTAAAGCGCTTTCCCGGCTGGAATACCGCGGTTATGACTCCGCCGGCTTGGCGACGGTTTCAGATGCCGGCCTTACCCTCCTGAAGGCGCCCGGAAAAATTCACGTATTACAAAAACTAGCTGCCCGCAATCCTCTGCGCGGACATTTGGGAATAGGCCATACGCGCTGGGCCACTCACGGCGAGCCATCCGAACGCAACGCCCATCCCCATGCGGATTGCACGGGAACCATCGCCGTGGTCCACAACGGCATTATTGAAAATCACGCTATTTTACGAAAGCGTTTGATCGATTCGGGGCATCGTTTCAGCTCCGAAACGGACACCGAGGTGCTTTCGCATTTAATCGAGGAGTATTATTTAAAAGACAGTCGCGATTTGGAGCACTCCGTCCGCCTTGCATTGCAAGATCTGGAGGGAAGTTATGCGTTTTGTGTCGTGAGCGCCAAAGATCCGGATCGATTTATCGCGGCCCGGAACGCGAGCCCTTTGGTCGTGGGCCTGGGGGAGGGCGAGAATTTTATTGCTTCCGATGCGCCGGCCATTTTGGATTACACCCGCCGCATTATTTTTCTGGAAGATTATCAAACCGCCGTGGTTTCCCGAAACGGGGTGAAAGTGACCTCCCAAGAGGGAGAACCGGTAAAACCCACGGTCATCCAAGTCGATTGGAGCGAAAAAGACGCCACCAAGGACGGGTTTGATCACTTCATGCTGAAGGAAATTGAAGAGCAGCCCAAAGTGATCGAACGGATGATCAAAACGCGCATTCAAGATTCATCGGATTTGGCGCTTTTCGACATTCTGAATTTCCCGGAAGACCGGTTGAAGCAAGTGAAACGCATCATGATTCAGGCCTGCGGCACGTCCTGGCATGCGGCGCTTACGGGAAAATTTTTCTTTGAGGCCATTTCCGGCCTTCCGTGCGAAGTGGATGTTTCCTCCGAATTCAGATACCGGTCTTTTGTTCCGCCCGGGGACACTCTTCTTATTTCTATCACGCAGTCAGGGGAGACCATTGACACACTGATGGGTCTTCGCAGGGGAAAAGGGAACGGTTTAAAAACCATATCCATTTGCAATGTGCTTGGGAGCACCGTTGCCCGCGAATCGGACGCCGTTATTTATACCCAAGCGGGCCCCGAAATCGGCGTGGCTTCCACAAAGACATACACGGCCCAGCTTGGCATTTTGTTTTTGCTGAGTATTTACTGGGCGCGGCTTCGCAACCACTCGAACGGATTCGATTTGGACCGGCTGATCGCCGAGTTTAAAACCATTCCTGAGAAAATATATTCCATCATCCGGCAAAAGGAAAAAATCCGCTCCATTGCCGAATATTACTCCGATGCCCGCGACTTTTTGTTTTTAGCGCGCGGGATTCAATACCCGAATGCGCACGAAGGCGCGCTTAAAATCAAAGAAATCGCCTATATTCACGCGACGGGCCATCCGGCCGGCGAGATGAAACACGGGCCGATCGCGCTGATCGATGAACGCATGCCGGTCGTGGTGATCGCGACGGATTCAAGCATTTACGAAAAAATGGTTTCCAATATCCGTGAAGTGAAGGCGAGGGCCGGGAAGGTGATCGCGATTGCGACCGAAGGCAACGAATCCATCCGGGCGTTCGTCGACCATGTGATTTATGTTCCCAAAACGCATGAGCTTTTGTCTCCGTTGCTCGCCGCCCTCCCGCTTCAATATTTGGCCTATTTTGTGGCCGTCAGGCGTGGAACGGATATCGATCAACCCAGGAATTTGGCCAAATCCGTCACAGTGGAGTGAAGAATTCATGACCACTACTGCCTTGAGTGAACAAGAACTTTATCAAAAGATAAAAACCAAACACATTCGTTCCGGCATCATCGGACTCGGTTATGTGGGGCTTCCGCTTGCCGTGGAATTCGCAAGTGCCGGCGTGGAAGTGGTGGGAATCGATATAGACGGCAAAAAAACGGCACAGGCAAACAAGGGTATTTCCTATATTCAGGACATTCCGGGCGAAACCGTTCAGGAGCTTGTACATCAGAAAAAACTTTCCGCCACCACGGACTTCAAAATCATCCGCGACTTGGACACGGTCAACATTTGCGTGCCCACACCGCTTCGGAAATCAAAGGACCCGGATATTTCTTATATTGTTTCCGCCGCCCAGGAAATTGCCAAATATCTTCACGAAGGAATGCTGATCATACTGGAAAGCACGACTTATCCGGGCACGACGGAAGAAGTGATTCGCCCGCTGCTGGAAGAAACGGGTTTGAAAGTGGGGAAAGATTTCTTTCTCGCGTTTTCTCCGGAACGCGTGGATCCGGGCAATCCGCAGTTTAAAACCAGAAACATTCCGAAAGTGGTCGGCGGCGTGACGGCCGAATGCACGCGGCTGGCCAAGGCGTTTTATGAACTTGCCATTGATACCGTGCACACGGTTTCATCGCCCCGCGCCGCCGAAATGGTGAAGCTCCTTGAAAATACGTTTCGAAGCGTCAATATCGGCCTCGTCAATGAACTCTGCCAAATGAGTGAAAAGCTCGGGCTTGATATTTGGGAAGTGATCGATGCGGCCGCTACAAAACCGTTTGGTTTCATGCCGTTTTATCCGGGCCCCGGTCTCGGCGGGCATTGTATCCCGATTGATCCCCATTACTTGGCCTGGAAAGCGCGGGTAAACGGGTTTAACCCCAGATTTATCGAGCTCGCCAGCGATGTGAACGCTCAAATGCCGGAATTTGTGGTCCGCAAAGCCCAAGCGGTTTTAAACGAGCGGGGAAAACCGCTGAAAGGTTCCCGCATTTTAATTTTGGGTGTCACCTACAAAAAAAATGTGGCTGATATTCGCGAATCGCCGGCCCTTGAAATCATCGAATTACTCGAAAAAGGAGGCGCGGTCGTTTCCTATTGCGACCCATTCGTTCCGGAGCTTGCGCTCGGGCACAAAAGCCGTTGTTCGGTTTCACTTGATGCACCGGATCAAAAGCCCGATCTCGCTATTTTAGTGACGGATCACGACCGGTTTGACCGCCAAGAAATCGTCAGCCGTTTTCCTCTGATTTTGGACACACGCCACGCGCTTCCCGCCATCCGTTCAAATTCGGGAACGGTTGTGAGGATTTAGGGAGGGAAACGATGCGTCAGGAAACCAAAGAGCATTCTTTAGATTATCCTACGGAATCACTCGTAACTGGTTTGCCATCCGAAACAAATGGTTTAAGCGGATGGTATTTTCAACGACCGCCCCGGCTCGTGGTGTTTTTTTTCTCCGTTGCCTTGCTTCTCGGTTTATTGCACATCATGGCTTTCGTGTGGGGAGAACAAGCCTGGCAATTCGAAAGAGCATTTTATCTGGGGAGAGAAAACAACGTGCCGACATGGTTTTCAAGCATTTTACTGTTTTTCGGAGGGCTTTTAGCTTTGGAGTTGGCATGGAATGTTGTGAACGCGAAGCGTTTTACACTATTTTTATTCGGCGGCATCTTGTTCTTCCTGTCGTGCGATGAAGTGGCATCCCTTCACGAAAGTGTTAATTCGGCATTAATACACCGTATCGTGCTGCCCGAAATGTTCATTGAGAAGTTTCCGGTGACACACTGGCCTATTTTTCTTGCCCCCCCTGTTTTAGCGGCAGGTTTTTTGGCACTGAAGCAGCTGCGTGCGGTTTTTCAGAGTTGCCCGGATGCGTTTTTGTTTCTTGTGTTTGGATGCGGCATGTTTATTCTCGGCGCGGTTGTCTTAGAGCTATTTGAGAACGTATTGATTGCAGATTCAGTTGTTTGGTGGCGTCCTTGGAACACGTTTATTGAGGAATTGTTGGAGATGGCCGGAAGCATTTTCATTATTTGGGGTTTTTGTATTGCCAGGAGAAAATTCATGATTCCAAGAGCGGAGCTCACATAGATGCCCGGTTTAGTGGGTTGTGTCAGCCGTCAATCGTTGGACCGCAGTTTGCTCTCGGCCATGGCAAAACCCATGCTTCATCGGATCGATTATCAGGTCCATGAACATGCGGACGAGCATTTCATTTCCGCCGCAATTAATTTAGCTTCCGACCCGCAGAGCGCATTCATTCAGTCACCTGACGGCCGATACGCGGTCGTTTTCTTTGGCTCCCTTTATGAAACATGGGCCGGTTCGAAAGGGGAAATTCTCAGAAATCTTTTGAACCGCTGGAGAGGGGACGGTTGGCACGGTCTGGCGGATTTGAACGGCGAGTATTTGGTCATGGTCTGGGATTATTTAGAAAAGTCTTTGACCATTGTCAACGATCGTCTTGGGCTGCAGAAACTTTGCTATTGGACGGACGGTTCTTCATTTGCTTGGGCTTCTGAAGTGAAAGCTTTGGCGGTGATACCGCAAGTCAGCCGCACGGTTGACGAACATGCATTGTCGGAGCTTTTGACCTTCGGCCATTTGCAAGATGACCGCACGCTTTTCCGTGGCGTGAAGTTGATGCCGCCGGGAAGTTATCTTGAGTGGAAAAATGGAAATATTGTCATTCATTCTTATTGGCAGTATGAACATCGGGCGGATCCCGCGCTTGAAAATGATGAAGCAGTTGTCCGGGAGTATGCCTCTCATGTGTTTCGTGCTGTTTCAAGGAGAATGGAAAAAAGCGGCCGCGCCGGACTTTTTCTAAGCGGCGGGCTTGATTCACGTACGCTTGCGGGCGTGATGCGGAAGGCAAGCCCGCACGGCGACATTTTGACATGGACAACAGGGCATGGCCACGATCATGACAGCCGTTATGCAAAGCAAATTGCAAATGCCATCGGTGCCAAACATACCTCTGTTGTGATTCCGGAATCATTTCTTGAAGACCATGCTGCTGAATATGCCTGGATTTTGGACGGCGCCGTGACGGCGGACGGCTGCCACCGCGCTCTCTTGTGCAGTCCAGCGGAAGGAAAAGCGGATTTATTTTTTAACGGTTTTTTGGGCGATGTGCTGAGCGGCGGGAAACCTTTTGACAAGGTGTTGCATCTTACAAAGCTTGATGATTTGGCAAAAACCGGGTTCGGTCTTTATGCCATGGGTTTTGACGATCTCGCTTTGTCCGAAATTTTTCGTCCGGCGATTTACGGACGCATTCGCGGCCTTGCTCGGGAAGCATTCCGGAAAACAATATGCAATGCCCGGGTGGAACACCCCGCGGACCGAGTGGTGCAAGCGGAATTAATTCAACGCCAGCGCCTTGGAAACCCGCGCATTCAAGTAGATTTTTTAAATGCCGGTTTACGGACGGCAACCCCTTTTACTGACAAGGATTTTATCGATTTCACGTTGCGGCTTCCCATGAGTCAGCGGATTGGAAGAAAGGCATATACAAGCATGATCGTCCATGAGTTTCCGCATCTGGCCCGAATCTCAAGATCAGGGGATGGGCTTCCCCTTATTCATTCGCGTTTTCACGCTTCGCTTCATTGGCGCTGGGTCTTGTTCAAACGCCATGTGCTTCCCGAGCTGACGGGCGGGTGCTGGCAAGGACACAATTACGCGGCGTTTGTCCATTGCGGCGAGTGGTTCCGGAATTTTAATTGCAAATTTATCGAGCGTGAGCTTTTGGACAGCCCGTTTTTGGAAGAATATTTTCAAATGGACGAACTGAACCGGTTGGTCCGCACGTTTTTGGATGACGAAACGCAGGAGCATTTGTATTCGGGAGTGGCATCGCTTTTGAGTTTTGTGCTGTTTCGGAAAAAATTAGACGAAGTCCCGGTTTATTCGGAAGGGAGAAAAATATTATGTGCGGCGTCGTAGGTTTTTGGAATCGTGACGGCCAGATTGCAAGCGAAGTCCTGCTCGAGCGCATGCTTGAGCGCATCCGTCACCGGGGCCCGGATGACAAGGGAACGTGGGCCGAGGACGGAATCGGTCTGGGCCATGCGCGGCTGAGCATTCTGGATTTGAGCGAGCGCGGTCATCAGCCATTTCTGACTCAAGACGGACTCGGTGCCATTTCCTACAACGGTGAAGTTTATAACTTCCGGGAACTCAGGAAAGATTTGGAAAAGGAAGGCGTGAAATTTAAAAGTACTTCGGATACCGAAGTCGTTCTCTATGCGCTTCACCATTGGGGTCCTGAGAAAGCGATTCCCCGCTTTGATGGAATGTTTGCCTTGGCTTATTTTGATTTACGAAGCCGAACCTTGTGGTTGAGCCGTGATCGCACAGGGATTAAGCCGCTTTATACGGCGCGCGCCGGCAATATGATCGCATTTGCATCCGAAATGAAAGCGTTCTTTGGTCATCCGGGGATTCCATGCCGGCCGGACCTTCATGCGCTTACCACGATGGTGATTCACGAGCGGTTAGATGGAAAATGGACCCCTTTTGAAAATGTGGAATGTGTCATCCCCGGCACGGTGGTGAGAATCACAAAGGATTGTGAGGAAGAAATCGTTTATTTTGATCTCCTGCGAGATCTCGATATCGACCGGATCATAAAGGGACGATCGATGCCATTTGAAGTTTTACTCGCGCAGTTCGAAGCGCTTTTCACGAAGAGCATAAACATGCATCTCATCAGTGACGCGCCGTTGGCCGCCATGTTGAGCGGCGGATTGGATTCATCTCTGATGCTGGCCATTGCAAGGCAGTATAAAAAAGACATTGTGGCTTATGTGGCGGACGTAAAGGGAGTCGGAATTCCAGAAACGCCAAAGGCGAGGAAGGTGGCTGACCATCTTGGGATTGAACTTCGGCCTGTCAAAGTGGATGTCGAAGAGTACCTCCGCTTGTGGCCAATGGTCGTCTATCAAAACGACCAGCCCAATCACTTTTCCCAAAATGTTCCGTTTACCGCGGTTTCAAATGCAGCGCGGCGTGACGGATTTAAAGTTCTTCTGACGGGCGAGGGCTCGGATGAGCTTTTTGGTGGTTACGACTGGCTCGTTGAGTCATACAAGATGTGGCGTTGGCGGAGAATTCATTCACTTCTCATCCCCAATATCGCGCCCCTTCGTGCAATAGGCCGCTGGATGAAGAGACTTGCACCGCTTGACTTGAATGCTTTGGCCGAGAGGCCTTTTTCTCATCTTTCAAAATGGGAAGAAATAGATCAGGAAGAGCGCGCTTTATGTGCGGTTGATGGAGCTCAGCGCCATGTGCGTGAGAAAGCAATCTTTCAAAAGCTTGAGAGCATTAAGCCCGTTGAAGAGCGCGCTTTCCTGGCACATTCCTTCGAATCGTTTCACATTCATTTGCGGACGCTCCTGGCCTGCAATGACAAAATGGGGATGGTTCAGTCCATTGAAGCCCGCGTCCCATTTCTAGAGACGGAGTTGATCGATTTTGCCCTCCACCTTCCTTGCAGCGCCAAGTTTTTTAAGGGCATGACCAAGCGCATTGTTAAGAAAGCGGCTGAAAAGATGCTGCCTCGCGATATCGTTCATGCGCCTAAGATCGGTTTTGCCGTGAATCCTCACGTGTGGAAAGGTGCAGAAGAACTTCTTAAGGGAGGAATGGTTCCGGAACTTTTCAAATGGGGTTCTTCAGAAATTCGGGGAATTTCAAGCATGCTCTTTAAGAATCCCTGGGTTGCTTTTCATATCTTGAGCGTTGAGCTTTGGGCACGGATTTATTTCCGCGGTGAATCGCCATCTGAATTAGGGGAAGCGCTTCTGAGAATGAATAAAAGGAATGGCAAGATACGGGGCATACCCCAAAGCGCGTTGCAAGGAGAATCGTAAAATGGTTTTTGTTGTCACCAATCGGATTTTAAGTTATTTGCCGAATCCCGGGTCATCCGCCAGGGATGCTCATGGTGTGCGCATTTCATCGGCAGCTGTACGGCTCGGGCTTACGGTTTTTTGCAAGGAACCATTTGTGTTTGCTTGTTCTGAGATTGCTTCGTCCCTTCCTTCGGAAGGGACATTTAAAGGAATCCTATTTAGTCCTGACGCCGCCGGCGTCAGGGCTTCGGTCGCTTCGCGCCCTCGCAATGACGTTGTTGAAGCAATCCGGAACTCTCATTCCAATTCATTGACCAAAACAATGGTTCTGGATGTTTTCCCTGGGACTTCCGCATCAGGCCGTCATTTGAATTTGAACATGAAACAATCCTCTTGGACCGAGTGGCATAAGCAAGCTGAAAAAGAAGCTCAATTTTACAATCTCCTTGAACTTACGGCCGAGAGCTTTCGACTTGAAAGTGATTCTTTGGGAATCAAGCCTCTTTATCGATCAGAGTTGTCTGGTGGGACAATATTTGCTTCCCGGCTGCGCGATTTAATTAGTATTTTCCCTGAACTTTCCAAACCCATTGATTCCGTCGCTTTATACGGACTTCTGATGCTGAGCAGTCCCCCGTCTGATCGAACGTTGCATGAGAAAATTCGTCGGACTTCGACCGGCGCTTGTTATGGATGGGATTCGCAGAACGGGCTCCGCATGACTCGTGAGCGCCGTTTGAAAGCGCCGAGTGTGGACGCCGATTTAGGCATGGAGCGTGCGCAGGATAGAATTCAAGCGGCATTGAGCTCAAGTTTGAACGCCAGGACCCAGTCGCTTAAACAACCCGTGATCCTCGCCCTGTCAGGGGGTTACGACTCCCGTCTGATCGCCGCATTTTCGAAAGAACTCGGCATTCCAATCAATGCCTATACCTATGGTGAAGCACATCACCGCGAGGTTTATATTGCCAAACTTGTCGCTCAAACACTCAAACTTAATCACCGCGTGATTCCTTACGCTCAAAATAATTTGTTGTCCCGCTTACCTGTTTATTTGGAGACGGTTGAAGGACAGGCCGATTTAGGAACGGCACAAATTGCGAATATGCTTGATCTTGAAACTGAAGAAGGGTCCCCGCTTCTGATCGGCTTTTTGGGTGAAACGGTGGCGGGTGAGCATTTGGCTTGGTTAAAGGATTCGGACTTCGATGATTTTAACGGAATTTCAGAAGGGATTGTGCGCGGATATGCGCATCGGCAGCAGCTCGACGGTCAACCGTTTACCGGAATGGAGCTTTCACGGGAGGCCTACAAAGAGGAAGTTTCGAAAGAACTGAGAAAGGACTGCCATCCTTACCAATCCTTGATGATTTGGGATTTGGAAAATCGCCAGCGACGCTATATTGGTGCTCATTGTCAAATGCTCGGTTCGCACTTCGATGTGATTGCTCCGAATTATGATTTGGAAGTGATTGACGCCTGGTTTTCTCTCCCGCGCATTCCGTTGATGAAAAGACGCTTCTTTCATCAATTGCTCGAACATTGCTTTCCGGACCTCGCCAAAATTCCGCATGCGGCCGAGCCCCATCCGATTATTCCTAATCTTAAGTATCAGCTCAAACTGTACGGTCGTTCTCAATTCAGCCGGTTGTTTGCAGCTTTCGGGCAGAATGGAAAACATCCGGATATTGACCGCCTCTGGTGTACGTTAACCGTCAAGCAGGAGGAACATATGGTTTCCCATGTGGTTCGATGTGGAGATAAATTGGAACGGATGTTTGGGATTCGCCCTGTGAGCGGGTTTGAAGGAATGGTTAGGGGAAAGCCGCAGGCAGTCAGAAATCTCTTCATGGTTGCCAAATATGCCGAATGGCTTCGCCGGGGGAAAACAGCCGTGCCAAGTTTGCCGCCCGCGACCAATTTGGAACTTGCCGGTTCGGGCATTTATTCGGGAGGGCATGCATGAACGTACTGTTAGTGACTCATGAGTTTGAAAATCAGCATAAGTTTCTTCCCAGCGTTATTCGAGAACTTGATGCGCTCGGCGAGCAGTTTGGACGGCGTTACCGGGCGCGTCTTGTCCATGATTACACACCGAATCTCAAACATAAATTATGGGCCCTGGGCCGGCCGACGGTTGTTATTTCCATGGTCCAATTGAGGCACTTTTTTCCCGCTTGGGCCACGGTTTGGTCCCAACAGAATATTGACAAAGTCGCCGAGTACAAAGCGCTTGAGCAGGCCGGGATACCGGTCCCGAAATGGACGGCTGTTTACGAAGGCAATACTCCCGATCTCTCCGGATTTGACGATTTTGTGGTGGTCAAACCCGCTAGAGGGGGATGGGGCGCTTTGGTCCGGATCATGAAGCGTGACAAAGTCAGCTGGAGGCCGCTTAAGGTTGAAAAACTGGGTGTGGTAAGTGAAGCCATGGTTGTTCAAACCTATATACACACGGGCCCCAGACCTATGAGTTATCGTGTGGGATCCGTTTTTGGGGAGCCCATTTATGCCTGGACGCATACGGCTTCGGACAGCAAAACCCCGTTTCCGGAGACAGACGTCAGGGACGAACGCTTTTTCGCAGGAAAGTCAATTGTAGCGACTGGAAAGGGTACGGTCTATAAACTGGGCGTGCCGGATGATGTTCTTGATTTTGCAAGGCGGGCCCATCGTGCTTTTCCCACCATTCCGCTGCTGGGAATGGACATTGTCAGATGTCAAGCAACGCAAAAACTCTATGTTCTTGAAGTCAATGCAACAGGCGATACATTTCATCTTACCTCAAACGCTGGCCAGCGCATACAGCGCGAGATGGGATTTGATGCCTTGAAACAATTCGGGGGCGCTCGCGCGGTGGCGCGCGGAATGTACAACCGCCTTAATGAATGGGCAGGGGTGTGTACTCCGGATCTTGAAGAAAAGGAAATGATTGCCGTATGAACGTGCTGCTTGTGACTCATGACTATGAACAGCAAAATGAACTTCTTCCGGATGTGATTCGGGAACTGAACACGCTCGGCGACAGATTCGGGCGGCGCTATCGCGCGCGTCTTGTCCATGATTATGCACCGAATCTCAAACATCAATTATGGACTTTGGGCCGACCGACCGTGGTGGTTTCAATGCTGCCGTTGCGCCGATTTTTTCCTTCTTGGGCCACGATTTTGGCCAATGAGGATATTTATAAAGTTCAGGAGTACACGGCGCTTGAGCGCGCAGGAATTCCCATCCCAAAGTGGACGGTTGTGCGGCAGGGAGAGGAGCCGGACCTTAGCGGATTTAATGAGTTCGTGGTGGTGAAACCGGCGCAGGGCGGCTGCGGGGCTCTTGTGAGAATCATGCGCCGCAATCGGGTTGAATGGCGCCCGCTTGAAGTTAAAAAATTTAACTGGAGCCATATGGATTTGATCGCCCAGGAATACGTTCATACGGGGCCGTGGCCCGTGAGCTATCGCGTGGGGACTGTTTTCGGAGAGCCGATTTATGCTTGGCGCATTACGGCGGACCGTTCGCGCCGGCCGTTTGAAGAAGGGAAGATGGATTCGCATTTTTTTGACGGGCGCACGATAGTGTCTTCTGGAAAAGGATGTACTTTTGATTGGGAAGTGCCCCAGGATGTGTTTGAGTTGGCGCGCGCCCTTCATGAACGGGCGTTTCCCAATACGCCGCTGCTTGGTTCGGACATCATACGAGACGTCCACTCAGGGAAACTTTATGTTCTTGAAGTAAACGCCAACGGAGATAATTTTCACCTTACCTCCCGAGTCGCCCAGCGAATTAAACGCGAGTTCAATCTCGATTCAAAAGCGCAATTCGGGGGCGCTCGCGCGGTGGCGCGCGGAATTTACAGGCGGCTGAATCAATTTGTCTCAAACGGGCGGGTAGATGAATTGAACCACTTACAATCTGACGCTGAAAGGATGCCATCTACGATGACTACTTCAGTGTGAACCCATGAGCAAGAAAGAGAGCGTTTTGATATGAACGTTTTATTGGTACGCACACACGATCCGGACCAGGATTCCATATGGCCGGAAGTTGTGAGGGAACTTCGCGGGTTTGGAGTCCGCGCTCGGGCAGTCTGGGATTCGATTCCACACCTAAAACATCGCTTGTGGGCACTCGGACGGCCGACCTATGTCATTGCCTTGAAGCCGATAAGGCGATTTGCGCCTTGGTGGGCCGAAAGATTGCAACAGGTGAGATGTGACAAAATTCAGGAATATGAATTGCTCGATCGCTCAGGCATTCCGGTTCCGAGATGGATCGCCATTCATCAAGGGGATGTGCCCAACCTTTCCGGGTTCGGTGATTTTGTGGTTACGAAGCCCGCGGCAGGATGCCGTGGGGCATTTGTGCGCGTGATGCGCCGCGGCCGGGTGCGGTGGCGATATTTCAACCTAGAACATAGAAGGGGAGAAAGTACGGCGATCGTCGTTCAGGAATATATTTATACGGGGTCAAGACCTGTGAGTTATCGCGTTGCCACATGTTTTGGAGAACCTTATTACGCCTGGAGGACAACCGCAGCCGCCTCCCGATTACGATTTGAGGAAGGCCTTAAAGGAGCACATTTTTTTGCCGGAAAGAGCATCGTTTCCACCGGGGAAGGTTGCACCATGGATCCGGAAGTTCCGTCAGACGTCATTCAATTCGGGACGCGGGTCCATGAAGCTTTTCCGGATATCCCGCTTCTTTCCATCGATATTATTCGTGACGGCCGTTCCGGCGCACTTTACGTGCTCGAGTTGAACACTGCCGGATTGATTATGGTCGCGACACCACAAAGTATGAGCCGGATCAAACACGATTTTGGCTTTGATCCCTGCGTGCAGTTCGGAGGAGCAAAAGCGGTTGCACGCGGAATTTATAACCGGGTCAAGGGACGGCCCTTCGGGCCGCCACCTGCCCGCGGCACGGCTGCGCCGCCGCGGGCAGGTACTGCTCCGGCTCCCCCGGGCAAGCCCGGGGCATCCTCCGCTGTCAATCGAATGAGCTCAAAGGACTCTGAGCGCGGCGGATCCGTTCGGGATTTAAATACAGTATTAGAGGAAGCTTTGGTTCCATGAAAAGTTTAGTGGAAAATTTTGCCAAAACATGGCGGTCTTTTCGAGATGACGGTGCCGTTGAGACCCTAGGCCGGCTTTTGCACCGGCTTAGGATTGTCTCTGTCGTGCACTCTTTGGATTTTTTTATAAAGGAGCTCAACGGGAGTGCGGCTGCCCGAGCAACCGAAAAGGGTAACCCCGTTAGTCCGTGGACTTTCCGGGAAGTGCCTTCTCATGAATTTGAATGTTTGAGATACGCCGAGGGTTTACAACCCATTGAGTGGATGCGCGAACAATTTGCTCACGGTTCGCGGCTTTTTGCGGCTTTGCAACAAAATTTAGTCATTGCACTTAATTGGTTTAATCCGCATATCGCCGAGCTAGGACATATTAAGCGGATTATTTCTCTGACGAACGGTGTTGTGTATACGCAAGGCGCTTTGACAGCGCCTGCGTATCGGAACCGGGGCGTCGGAACTTTGCTCAAACAATATTTACTGAGCGTGGTTCAAGGTGAAGGTTATCGCCTCGTTCTATTGGCTGTTTTTTTGGATAACGACCGAGCCATCAAATGGCATGAGCGGAATGGTTTTAGAAGATGGGGCAGAATCACTTATGTGCGCTGGCGCAGCCGCGACTTTTGGCGGGTTTACCTTACGAAAGCAGGGAGGCTTCACCCGAATCTTCTCGATGGCCATCACACGAACGTTCGACACATGTCTCAGATTCTTCAAAAGGTCGCCTCATGAGGCCACAGTCATTTGCATTAACTTATCCGCAATTGATGAACCAAGCATTATCAGGAGGTGTTTCTGAAGAAGACCTGATCCGACTGCGAAGGGCTTATGAGCTGGCAGAGGAACTCTTTGACGGCTTTTACCGGGGGCAGGGAATGCCGTTTATTTGTCATTTGGTGCGGACGGCAAGCATTCTTCTTGCCGAAAAACAGCCAATCGACGTTGTATCTGCTGGGTTATTACACTCAGCGTATTTGATCGGTCAATTTGAGGACGGAGTTTGCGGGCGGCGGACTGTTCGGCACCGGGAACAGCTTGTAGAACGGGTAGGAATTAAAGTTGAAGGGCTCATTGCGGATTATCAAGCGCTTCCTTGGAAGTCGCGATTCACATTTGAAGAACTTTTTCGAAAACAAGATACGTACGAAGTTCCCAAACGACATTTGCTTGCCATGCGTCTGGCCAATGAATTGGAGGATTACCTGGACCTTTCGATGGCGTATCGGGGTCTTTTTCCTTTTCGCGAGCGCATAAAAGATTGCGGTCCATTGGTGATTGAGCTTGCCCGGCGGCTCGGCTTATCACTGATTGCGGATGGTTTGGAGGAAGCTTATGCGGCGCATATGAATTTCGAATTGCCTCAAACCGTAACGAAAGGTCGTATGAATTGGTATGAGCAACCCGAACGGATTTGGCAAAAGATGAATTATTCCGAAAAAGCCAGGGTCTTATTTCGAAAAAGTGTTCGGAAGTGGCTTGCGGGCAGTTCTAACGAAAGACACGGGATCGAGAAAATAGATTTTGATTCGAATCAAATGTTTTGTGAATTGGATCATCTGGCGAAAGACAAGAAACTTATTCGCATCGTGAATACTTGCATTGAAGCACATCGGGCTCAGGAATCAGAAATGCTCAAAGACCGTTTTAAACCAGACGCGCAAGCATTGGAAAAGGTATCGCTCAAGGCCTTAGAGGAAATCCTTGGGTCTGGGAAAAACATCCATGGCATTCTACAAAATCCGGAGATTTCAAATTGCATCGTCGTTAATGGTTCTGCGGTTCGAGATTCATTTTTTAGCAAGGAGCTTGAACAGTTAAGGGGAAAGGTTGATGAAATAGTGTCCGATCGGCTTAAGAAATTATTTTGCGAGAGCCGGAGGATTCTCATTTCAAATAGCGGACACTTTTTATATCCGCCGGGTGGTTTCATGAGTTGGCATACCAATTCACAAGCGCCTGGCTGGCGGTTTTATATCAATTACTGTGAAGAACCCGGCAAATCTTTTTTCCGGTATCGAAATCCGGAAACAGGTGAAATGGTCACCTCTTATGACAAAGAATGGAATTTTCGTTTGTTCAAAATCGACCCGGTAAAACCGTTCTGGCATGCGGTTTATTCAGAAACGAATCGTTACAGCTTCGGGTTCAGAATGACGCTCAAAACAAGACCTCGTTTCTTTACGCGAGCGGTCAATCGAATCAAAGGAATCACAACCCAAATCCTTTAGCGCAGTTACGGGCGTGACCAGGAGACAAATCATGGATCTCGCAAAATTGAACCGGTATCTTGAAGTAAGAGACGAAATTAGCGGCTGGATTAATCCAGGAGCTGCTTGCTTATTTGCTTGGGTCGATCACATACAAAAGCAAGAAGGGATCGTTGGAAATCTTTTTGAAATCGGGGTTCATCATGGCAAGACTTCGATTTTACTTTCTTATATGACGGATTCTGTCCGGGAACAATTGGGGGTATGCGACGTGTTTGACACGGTAGAAAAAAATGTAACCGGCTCAGGGTGCGGCGATAAGGAAATTTTCCTCGATAACTTCAAGTCTTATGCCGGCGACCCAAGTTTCTTGCGGATTTTTGTAAAACCTTCAGCTGAATTACTGCTGGATGAAATCGGAACCGGTTATCGGTTTTTTCATGTCGATGGGGGCCATTCAGCAGAGGAGGTATTTGGTGATTTATGTTTGGCGGATTCAGCATTGTTAGAGCGCGGGATCGTAGCAGTGGATGATTACTTTAACGAGAATTGGCCGGGTGTTTCTGAAGGGGTATGTCGGTTCATGATCGAAAGGCCGAATCGCCTTGTTCCTGTTGCAGTTGGATTTAACAAGGTACTTTTCAGCAAGCCCTCACAGCAAAAATGGTACCTGGATCAACTCCTAACTCATGACTGGAAAACTTTTTTCAGAGCGCTTGATCCGGACGCGGGGTTTAGAGAATTTTTTGGAGTCGAGACCTTGGTTTATATCGTTGATTGGAAAAAGCCCATAGGGAAGCGGATTGCCGCTAAATTCAAATCATTAATGGGTAGGTTGCAAAAGCGATGAACTCATTGGGACGAGGAACAGTTGCCGGTTTAAGCCGGCAGAACCTGCGGCGGACGAAGTTCTTTGTTTCGTTTGTGATCCTGTTTTTTATAGCCGCGCAGGCGTTTGCCGGGCTGATTTACCATCCTGATTATGTTGGGGATTCCTATTTCCCCTTTTTGAATTATCCGATGTATTCAGGTGTCTGCAGGCGATCTCTTCTTCAAGCGGCACGGCAAGAAGCTTGTCGGTTTTCGTATCGAAAATCACCCCTTTGTACTTGGGGATGGCGGCCTTCGTAAAGGGAAAGCTTCCGTTTTGAATATGGTCCGTTTGGTTCCTTCGAAAGGGAAACAGGGATGAATGCAGCTAAATTATGGGATCAATATTGGTTTCGTCCCGTGCCTTTAATTTATCTTGGGATGACCCGTGTTGTTATTGTCGGGTATCAGCTTTTTCACCTGATCGTTTTTGATGTGATGGGCCGCGTGCGCGGGGCGGCTTCATTTCCTCAAGATCTGTATGACGCGTTGCCCGTTGTGCATCTTCTGCTTTTGCCTTTTGGATGGCATGCCAGACCTTCTCTTGAGGTTCTGGAGATCGTTTATGCGGTTACTTTCGCGGCCGGATTTTTTTCTTTGGCAGGCCTTTATTCAAGGCCAAGTATGGCGGTCTTTGCCGTCGGAAATCTCTTGATGCAGGGGTACCTCTATTCATTTGGAATTCTTCATCATTCCGAAGCGATCATGATGATAGCGCTTACCATCCTTGTTTTCAGCCCGGCAGGGGCTCGCTTGTCTCCGGACCATTTAAGGCGGAGGATGACTTTTACTTCGAGAAAGAAGAAAAATATGGAGTTCAATCCTTTCTGCGGCAGGAGCCGGCTTGCCTGTTGGCCGCTCTTGTTAATCCAGCGGATGTTCGCTCTGATTTATATGTATGTTTTCTCCCGTGGTTGCCGCTTGGGAAATTCCGGCGGGCCGCCATTGCGCCGGCGGAATCTCAGCAGGTGTCGGGCATGAAGCAGACGATATCGGATTTTGGAGGATTCAGGTAATCATGGCATCGTTAAAAGAAAAGACAGTTTCGGGTTTTAAATGGCTGGTCGTCAATCATGTCCTGCAGAGAGTCATTTCCGTCGGCACATTCGCCGTATTGGCCCGGATGCTCGAACCCTCGACCTTCGGTCTTTTTGCCATGGCCTTTATCGCCATTGACGGGCTGAGTTTGTTCAAATCATTCGGTTTGGACGGGGGAATTATTCAGAAAAAAGACGCCCCGGAAAAGGCGTATCACACGGCATTTTTTATCATCGCGGCCATGAGTTTGCTTTTGGCGCTTATTTGTTTTGGATTGGCGCCTTCGATCGGGGCTTTTTTTGCCAATGTCGAGCTCGGTTCCGTTATCCGCGCGCTCGGCGTCGTTTTTATCGTGTCCGGCTTCGGAAGGGTCCCTTCCGCCATTCTGACGCGCCATCTGCGTTTTCGTTTGATTTCCGTCATTGCCTTGGTGGGGTCCATTGTGAACAGCATTTTTGCCATTTTGTTTGCACTCATTTGGCCGAATGTGTGGAGTTTAGTGGGTGCTTATGTGATTCGGCACAGCACGATGGCCGTTCTGAGCTGGTATTTTTCGGGTTATCGGCTCAAGTGGGAATTTGACTGGGGGCTTGCGAGGGAACTTTTCGGTTTCGGAAAATTTTTAATCGGTCTGAGCGCCGTCTCCTATGTTTGGGCCAACGTAAGCAACATGGTCATCGGGAAATTGCTGGACGTGGCGGCCGTCGGTTATTTTACGCTCGCCTCAAACATCGGAAATTTTATCAACAGCCACTTTACTCATGTGATTTCACAGGTGATGTTTCCGGCTTACTCGGCGCTTCAGAACGATCGTGAAAGCGTAGGCCGCGCCTATCTGAAGGTGGTCAAATTTGTCATGATGCTTACCTTACCTTACAGCATAGCGCTCATATGCCTGGCCCGGGAGTTTACGCTTACCATTTACGGGGAAAGATGGCTTTCCATTGTTCCCGTGATGAGGTTTCTTGGATTCGCCCAGATGGTGGCCCCTATTTATTTTACCGGCTCACCCGTTTTCCAAGGGTGCGGCCGCCCCGATTACGATTTCAAACTGAACAGCATCAGTCTTTTGTTATTCATTCCGACAATGGCGTTACTGACTCAAATGTTCGGTTTAATGGGTACCGTAGCCGCCGCCATTGTCAACATTTGGGTGTTTACCCCCATCAGTGTTTATTACGTGCATAAAATCACGGGATTCAGCTTCGCCCAATTTTTCCGGCAGTTGGTGCCGGCCCTTTTGTGCTCATTGGCCATGTTTTTTGCCATTTTGGCCGCGAAAGTGTTTTTAGGGACCCATCCGTCGCTTTTTAGGGTTGAGCTGAATCATTTTGTTCTTCTCGCCCTTCTTTGCGCCGTCGGGCTTTTTACTTATGGGATTGCGTATTTGATTGTGGATCGCGACTCAGCCATTGAAGTCAGGAACATGATTTTCAAACTGGAGAAAGCGTGACAAAAAATACCGGGAAAATTCCGATCATCATGTGTATTGATGTGGAGCCCGACGGATTTCTTATCGATCGAAACAAGCCCTTGCCGAAAGAGTGGGTGATATCAAATACACCAACTGGAATTGGCATTTCCCTCGATGGCTCCAAAAGCTGTTTGCTTTTTGCGAATGGGAGATCAGGCAGCGGGCCACTCGTTGGTGGCCGGGATTATTCGCCACTCCATTTGTGATTTATGGACGCAATTAACATGAAAATTCTTTATTTAACGCCCAATCTTCCGTACCCCCCGCATACGGGCGGACAGCTGCGTTCGTGGTTTCTTTTGCGCGATTTGGCGAAAAGGGGATCGGTGACTTTGGTCAGCATCGGAAGACCTGATCAGTACGCGCCTTATATGCTAGAGCTTAAAAAATACTGCCGCCAGATTTTACTGGCAGATCCTAAAAAGTTTGAACCCAATGAACATCTGAACTGCTTCCGTTCGACGAAGCAGAGATTCATGAAGTTGGTCAGATGGCAACCGTGGCTTCTGGATGATTTTGTGAATCCCGAAATTTTGAAGCAAGTTGAGCTTGCCGAACCGGAATCGTACGACCTGATTGTCTGCCGGTTTGCGGTGATGGCTTATTACTTTTTAACGGAAAAGAAATTCCAACCGCTTCTGAGGCGGACGGTAATTGATATCGATGACATGAGCACCATGGTTCAGGAGAGAAAAATTAAATCCATGAAACCTGGCTACAAAAAACTAAGGAATCTATTGGATTTGTTTCTTCTTAAAGCGTATTACCGGAAGCTTCATAAAACACAAGCGTGTTTTGTCGTTTCCCAAAAAGATCGGGATTATGCGGCCGAAAACAGGATCAGCGCGAACGCATTCGTCATACCGAATGTTTTTGAAGTCAACGGCCGCCCGTTGACTGCGCCTGAAAAGGTTGAAGCCCCTGAAATTTTATTTTGCGGAATGATGAGCTATCCGCCGAATCAGGAAGCAATCATTCATTTTTGTGAAAATATTTTTCCCATGATTAAAAAGGAAATTCCAAATGCTCATCTAACGATTGTAGGTAAAAATATGCCGGAAAAAATTACAAAGCTCGGAGCATTTCCGGGCGTGACGATTGCGGGATATGTTCCATCGATGGAACCTTATTATGAGAAAACGGCGATTGTGGTGGTTCCGCTTCTGAACGGAGGCGGGACGAGGATTAAAATTTTAGAGGCCATGGCGTACGGCCGGCCGGTAGTGTCTACTTCGGTGGGTGCCGAAGGACTTGAGGTTTCGGCGGGTGAACATATTTTGATCGCGGATGAACCTCGTGAATTCGCGGATCGATGCGTTGAGCTCCTTCAGGATCCTCGAAAAAGGGCCTCAATCGCTTCGCGGGCCTATCAGCTTGTGAAAGAAAAATATGACACGGGCGTTTTCCGCCAAAAAATGGACGAAGTGTTTCAAACGCTGACGGTGAATGAAAGAGGAATTTCCAAATGAATGAGAAACCCAAAAATGCCAAGGTGACCATCGCGGTGGTCCCGCGCGAACGATTCAGTTTGATGGAAACCGCGATCGAGCACATTTACGCGTTTACGCAGGAACCTTTCGACTTGATCGTGATCGACCCGAAAAGTCCTCCTTTTGTCGGTGAAAAGCTCAAGAAATGGGAAAAAAGAAATCCCAATTGCCGCGTGATTCGTTCGGAGCGTTTTCTTTATCCGTATGAGGCGAAAAATCTTGCCGTCAAACACCTTAGTCCCGAAACGGAATGGGTGGTGTTTGTGGATAGCGACGTGAAGGTGAGTCCTCATTGGCTCAGCTGGTTTTTAAAAGCCGCCGAGGAAACCGGAGCGCGCGTCCTGCATCCGCTTTACTTAATTGAGCAGAAGAAAGACACGGCGATTCACATGGCGGACGGCGAGATGAAGGAATTTAAACGAAACGGAAATATCATCGTTCAGCCGGTCATGAATTATGTCGGCATGAATATTTGCAATTCTGCTAATTTCGTAAGACAGAAAAGCGGTTTCCTTGAGTTTCACACCTTTATGGTTCATCGGGAGATACTCAAAGAGATGGGAGATTTCCAGCCGTTCACTTTAGCCGAAGACGTCAATTTCAGTCTACGGTTAAGGGAGAAGAATGAAAAAATCATTTTTGAGCCGCGCTCCGTGGTTACCTATGTGGCGGGGCCTCCTTTTGAATCGTACGATCTCCCTTATTTTAAATTCCGCTGGGACCCGAAAGTCGGGGCGGATTCCGTCAACCGGTTAAGCCGTCGCTGGCCGATTAAAGAGGCCTATTGGGCGGGAAAACTGGAATGGGCCCGTTTTCACCGGAGCCGGGTTTCTCCGTGGTTTGTTCCTTTGTCGTTCGGGAACCGTTTGCTTTCAAAATTCCGCGCGGTCGGTTCCAAACTGAAAAACCGCGCCGCGCGGCTTGGATTTGCGGCCCGGCCGAAAGAGGAAGGAAACAATGCCTAAAGTAAGCGTGATTCTCACAACTTATAACCGCACTCATCTGGTTGGAGAAGCCATTGAAAGTGTTTTGGCGCAAACCTATCAGGATTGGGAGCTTATTGTGATGGATGACGGTTCGGCGGATGGGACAGGGGATATCGTCAAAGCGTTTGCCCAAAAGGATTCCAGAGTCCGCTGTATTCATCGGGAAAATATGGGCATTTCAGCCGTGCGTGCGCGAAGCATCGCGTTTGCCGAAGGGGAGTATATTACTTTTCTTGACGATGATGACGAATTTGCGCCGGACAAACTGGAACGTCAGGTTTCATTTTTGGACGCGCATCCGGAAGCCGGCTTGGTTTATTCGTATGTGGACATGATAGACGCAGAGAAGAAATTGATTCGGAAATGGCCATATCGAGCGGCGGAAAGTTTTGTGGCGCTGATTAAAGATTGCGTCATTCAGCCGAATGCAACGCTTGTGCGGATGGAGTGTTTCAAAAGACTCGGAACGTTTCGTTTGGATTTCAAAGGCGGCGATGATTATGAAATGTGGCTCAGGATCGCTAAATTTTACCCCATTGCTTTTTTGCCGTTTACGGCCGGAACTTATCGATGGCATACGTCAAACTTTTCTCATGATTGGAAGAAACGCTGTTTCAATGACGTGAACGTTTTTAAGGCGGTGCGCGCTTATGATTTATCCTGTGAAGAGCGCAAAGCGGTGACTCAGAGAGTGATTGAGCTGACGTACACGAAGGGCTCTGACGCGTTTTCCCGCGGGGATTATCGTGACGCTTTATTTTATTTCACCCAGGCGCTCAGGTTCGGCAAGACCCTTGGAATTCATATTGCATGGGGACGTTCTAAAAATTGGTTTTATGGGTTGCTGCGGCCGTATGTCGCTTTGGTGCTGGCAGCGGTACTGTTTCCATTGCGGGGGTCATCCCCGAAATCTTTTATCGGCGATCCCCGATTACCCCGCAAGGGGGCTGCTTCGCTGAAACATTCGGGGACGACGCCTGTCCCGGCCGGAAATGGTACCGAAGGCGTGCAAAATGCCTAAGCTTAGCGTTGTCATTTGCACCTATAACCGGGCCGAAAGTTTGTGGGACACGCTTCAGGCGCTTAAGAACCAGCGCATCCCCGATGGTTTGGATTGTGAAATTATCGTGGTGGACAACAACAGTAGGGATCGGACAAAAGAGATCGCTTGTCAAGAAAGCCGCGAAAGTCCGTGGCCAATTCGTTATGTTTTTGAACCCGATCAGGGGGTCAGCCATGCGCGCAATCGCGGAATTTTAGAAGCCAAGGGAGACTTAATCGCGTTTGCGGATGACGATATGATTCCCGAGCCGAATTGGATGGATTCGCTTTTAAGGGGTTTTGAGGAGTTTCGCGCCGACTGTGTCGGCGGTCCGGTTCTTCCAATTTGGGCTCAAGAACCTCCGGCGTGGTTGAGCGATCCAAAACTGAGATTCGGAATGCTCGCGCTCTTGGATCGGGGGGACAAACCGATTGTTGCTGCTAAGACAGATTCCAACATCGTATTTGGTGGAAACTCCGCGTATCGGAAATCGCTTTTTCAAGAAGTAGGTTTGTTCCGCACGGATTTGGGCCGCAGGGGCAAAACGCTCTCGTGCGGTGAGGACAGCGAAATGATCAGGCGCATCATTCATTTGAAAAAGCACGTGGTTTACCTTCCGGGTGCCATCGTGAGACATAAAGTGATGCCCGAGAGAATGAGTTTAAATTACCTCCGGAAGTGGCATTTCGACGGTGCGCGGTCCACCGCCCGGCTTTCCAAGTTCCGCCGCGGAATTGTTTTGGAACTGATTTTGGAATGCGTCAAAAGCGGGTCTGCCGCTTTGATGCGTTACGCATGTTTTGACCGGTTGCGGGCGGTGGGAGCGGAGATTAATTTTTGGTGGAAGCTGGGAATGCTTGTGGAAATGGTGAATCATGCCAAAAGTTAGCATTGTGATGCCCACGTACAACCGGGCGGACTATTTAAAGGAAGCCATTGAGTGCGTTCTCGCTCAGACGTTTACCGATTGGGAGCTTTTTGTGGTGGATGACGGCTCTACGGATCAAACGGAAGAGTTGGTACGTGCGCACGCTTTAAAAGACGAGCGGATTTCTTACCTGAAACAGGCCAATGCCGGTTGCAGTGTCGCCCGGAATACGGGACTTCGCCATGCACGTGGGCTGTATGTCGCTTTTCTGGATGATGATGACCGCTGGCTTCCGGAAAAGCTTGAAGTTCAAGCGGCTTATTTGGACTCGCGTCCGGAAATCGGATTTTGCTACACGCGCTTTCAAATTTTCCGTTTGGAAAATGGAAAACGGGTGCTTACAAAAACGTTTCCCGAGTTTCTCACCACGAAGTTTGAGGAGATTCCAGACGTATTTATTGTGCCTTCCACGGTGATGATGCACAAGCCGCATTTTGACGCCCTGGGCGGATTTAATCCGCGTTACCGGTATGCGGAGGATTTTGATCTATGGCTTCGGTACGCTCAGCGGTGGCAGATTGGGCCGATTGACCGTGCTTTAGTTTTTACCGTGATGGACAACCGAGAGCACGGAGGGCGCGATCAGATTCTGGTTAATGAAGCTACAAGCGCTATTTTAAAGAATCTCGAATTGACGCCCCGGTATCGAAATTGTAAGCGGTTGATCCGCGAGGAAATTGCGATCCGCCGTTATGATTCGGGCCGCGAGTACTTGGGTCGGGCTGACTATTGGCAGGCGCTTAAGTATTTTGCCATGGCTCTTTTCACCGATCCGTTGGTAGGGATTTTCGCCCACCGTCCCGGCGAACCCAGAACGCCCCGGCGCCGCGGGATGGAATGGGTGCGGCATTTTGGAAAAGCTTATGCGGCTATTTTGGTTTGCGCGCGGAAAGGATTATTCAATACCTGCCCGTGGCGGCGCAGCCGTGTCACGGGCAGGTGGCAGCGAAGCGAAGCGCAGCCGTCCCTTGACTTAATGGACTTGGCTGTCTTTGGCGGCAAGCCCGCTTTTGGCGAGCCGCTTCATGTGGGTTGCCCAAACATCGGAGCGCGGAATCGTTTGCAAAACCGGATGGATGACATTTTGAATCGGCGGTGGCTTACCAACAACGGGTGTTATGTGCGAGAGTTCGAGCAGAGGATTTGTGACGTTCTCGGCGTGAAACACTGCATCGCCATCTGTAATGGCACGGTCGCATTGGAAATCGCAATCCGCGCCTTGGGTTTGGTGGGAGAAGTAATTGTTCCTTCGTTTACAGCTCCGGCAACCGTTCACGCCCTTTCATGGCTCGGGATTAAACCCGTCTTTTGTGACATTGATCCGGAAACGCTTTGTCTAGATCCAAAAGCGGCGGAGAAAAAAATTACTTCAAAGACCACCGGCATTCTTGCGGTTCATTTGTTTGGCAGGCCTTGCGATGTGAAAGCGCTTGAGGAAATAAGCGCAGCCGGAGGGCTTAAGCTTCTTTATGACTCTGCCCATGCGTTCGGTTGTTCCGTAGGAGGGCGGATGATCGGCAATTTCGGCAATGCCGAAGTGTTCAGCTTTCATGCGACCAAGTTCTTAAATGCATTTGAAGGCGGCGCTGTGGTGACGAATGATGATTCGCTGGCCGAGCGGCTCCGGTTGATGCGTAATTTCGGCTATACCGACTCGGACAAAATTGAGTCTTTCGGAACCAATGGAAAGATGAGCGAGATTTCGGCGGCCATGGGCATTACCTCTTTAGAGTCTATGGATGAGTTCGTCAGAAGCAATCGCCTGAATTTCCAATTATATCAAGAAGGATTGGAAGGGATCCCGGGCATTGCGCTGATGCCGTATGATTTGACCGAAAAGAACAATTTTCAATATGTCGTACTGGATGTCGATGAGGAAGCCGCCAGGATCAGCCGTGATGCACTGATTCAGGTTTTGCGGCAGGAAAATGTGCTTGCGCGCCGTTATTTTCACCCCGGATGTCACAGAATGCGGCCTTATCTTTCGGTCGAACACTCCGCATCGCTTCCCATCACGGAACGCGTTTCGGAGCGTCTTTTACAGCTGCCGACAGGAACTTCAATAGGCCCATCGGAAATTAAAACCGTCTGCGAGATCATCAAAACCGCAGTGGAAGGAGCCGAGGAAATCTGTGCTCATTTGGAGAGGAAAGCCCGTGTTTTGTCTCAGGCAAATGGGGAACAAAAGACATATCCCGCAGTCAGCATCATTATCCCGACTTATAACCGCCCGAGTTATCTGGCCAAAGCGATTGAAAGTATCAGGGATCAAACCTACAAAGATTGGGAACTGATCGTGGTCGATGACGGCTCTGTGACCGGCGACATTAAAACGGTTGTCGAACACTACGCCGAGCAGGATGATCGCATTCGATATATTCGGCGGCCCAATGGGAGCTGGTATCGCGCGAGAAATACAGGGATTCGAAACGCAAGGGGCAAATATATTGCTTTTTTGGATGATGACGATTACTGGCTGAAAGAAAAACTTGAAAAGCAAGTCGCTTTTATGGACGCTCACCCGGAAATTGGGATCAACTATACCTTGTTTCAGGTATATCGATCCCGCAATGGTCGATCGGAACCTGCGAAGGTTTTCCCAAGATGCTCCGTCGCAGGGATAGAAGGGTTTTTGGATGCTTTTGTGCCCATTTCCGCCGTGATGATTCGAAGAGCATGCCTGGATGGAATGAGGTGGTTTCCAGCCCGCTACCCGATTTCGGGAGATTTTGAGTTTTATCTCCGCTTTGCAAGGCACTGGCCCGTAGGTGGCATTGAAGAAATTTTAACGGCGACAACAATGGACGAGCGCGATCACGCCGGAAAAGACCTCGTTTTGGTCTACCACGATTCAGTGAAAGTGCTTAAGGACCTTAAGGGCACTCGTGATTTTAGCAAATGTCGGTGGCTTCTTACTTGGCACATGGCCCTGCGCTACTATTTATTGGCACGGTTTTTTTTGGATCAAGGAAGCTACTGGAAGGCCGCCGAATATTTTTTGCACGCACTGTTGGCAAATCCTTTGGTTGGACTGGCGGTCCGCAGGCCCGAGGAAAAGGGGCTTAAGCTTGGGTTTCGAGTGGTCAAGGCTTATGCGGCCGTCTTAGTTTGCGCATGGAAAGGTTTTTTTTGTTCAGGACGCCATATTTTTCCGGCGGCGGGAGTCAATCAATGAAGGGCTCACTTAAGGAAAAAGCGGTGTCGGGAGTCAAGTGGCAGGTGGTGAGTAACGCCATACAGAAAGTCATATCCATCGGGACGTTCGCGGTTTTGGCCAGGATTCTGGAGCCCTCCGCGTTCGGACTGTTTGCCATGGCGTTTATCGTTATTGACGGTTTTCACACCCTGAAATCATTCGGATTTGATTCGGCGCTCATTCAGAGGAATCGGGATGTGGAGACGGCAAAGCACACGTCGTTCTTCGTCATTCTGATTTCAGGAACGTTCATGTTCCTGCTTTGTTACGGCATCGCTCCGTGGGCTTCTTATTTTTTTAAATCGCCCGAGCTTACCCCTGTGTTGCGTGCGCTTGCCCTCATTTTTGTGATCAACGGATGCGCGCGCATTCCTTTGACGCTGCTTCAAAAGAAAATGAGTTTCCGGTCTATTTCGTTGATCGAACTCATCGGTGCGCTGGCCAATGGGTTGATCGCCGTGGGCCTGGCGCTTGCGACATCAAGCGTATGGAGCTTGGTTTGGGCTTATGTGATCAAACAAGCGGTGATGTGCGCTTTGAGTTTCCTTTTTTCAGGATACCGGGCTGCTCCGGTCTTTGACCGGAAAATTGCGCGCGAGTTGTTTGACTTCGGCAAGTATATTTTCGGTCTCAAATGTCTGCGGTATCTGAGTATTAATGTGAGCAACGTAGCGGTTGGGAGGATGCTGGGAGCGGCCCAGTTGGGTTATTTTGCCCTGGCCGCCAACGCCGGCATGTTGATTCATACCCATTTTACCACCCTGATCCTGGAAGTCATGTTTCCCGCTTTTTCGACCATTCAGAACGATAAAGAATTTCTCAAGCGCGCGTATTTAAAAACGATCAAATTTATTTCCATGTTGTCCATTCCTTTTAGTGTCGCTCTGATCTGTTTGGCGGAAGAATTTGTCCTGACCCTGTACGGGCCTAAGTGGTTGGGGATTGCGCCTTTGATCAAACTGTATGGGGTGGTGCAGTTGATTTATCCAATTGCCCGCTGTTCCGATGAGGTGTTTACAGGATGCGGGAGATCCAATTATGTTTTTCGGTTGACGTGTCTTTCGGTGTTCGTCAAGCTCCCGCTTCTTTTTGTGTTCACCCAATGGTGGGGCCTCGCGGGGGTGATGTGGTCCATCATCATCGCGACGGCCATTGTGGATCCTTTGAGCATTATCTTAGCCCAGAAAGTCGTTGCCTTTAGCTGGCGCGAGTTTTTTGAAGGGCTTATTCCGTCTTTTACCTGTTCCCTTGTGATGTTGGCAGTCCTTTCGGCAGTCAAAAGCATTTTGTTTTCCGGAGATTCTTTTTTTGTGGTTCATTCATTCTTGCGGCTGGGTGTTTTGTCGGCGGCAGGGATGTTAAGTTATGCCATGACTTTTTTCTTCCTCGACCGCTCTTCCACGATGGAAGTGAAACGCATGATTTTCAATCTGGAGAAGGTGTGAGCATGGACGTCAGCGTGATCGTTTCCACTTACAACCGTGCGGACAGTCTGCGGGATGCGATTGAAAGTCTCGCCGCTCAGCAGGCCGGCAATTGTTCTTACGAAATTATTGTGGTGGACAATAATTCAAGCGACCAGACCAAAAGGGTGGTGGCCACGTTCAACGGAAAAGTACGTTACCTTTTTGAGCCCAAGCAGGGTTTGTCGTATGCGCGCAACGCCGGGATTCAGCAGGCCAAAGGGCAGGTGATCGCGTTTACGGATGACGATTGTGTAGCGGACCCGAATTGGGTGGCTTCGCTTTGGGCCTGTTTCCGGGAGACGCGCGCGCTCGCGGTAGGCGGGAAAATCGAACGTCTGTGGCATTGCGAGCGGCCCGATTGGCTTACCGACGAACTTTTGGGACCTTTGATTGTGCAGGATCTGGGCCCCAAGCGCAAGATTTGGGACGCAAAAAACCGGCATATGATCGGCGCCAATATGGCATTCCACCGTTCTATTTTCGAACGCTTCGGGTTATTCAAAGAGGAATTGGGCCGGAAAGGGGATTTACTGATCGGCGGGGAAGACCGGGAAATATTCCGGCGGTTGTTTGAAAGCGGCGCGCCGATTTTTTATGAACCGAAGGCGGTCATCCATCATAAGGTTGAGGAAGCGCGCCTAACGAAATCTTATATGAGGCAGTGGTTTTGGGACATCGGCAAAACGCTTGGCCATCAAATGCCTTGGCGCTGGTCCCGTCTCTTCAGCGTGGCGCCGATTTGGGTTTGGAAGAATTTCGTCTGCACTCTGGTGAGATTTTTTAGATCGCGGTCCCGGTTTGAGACCACAGAGGCCGTTCAATTTTCAAGCGAGGTATGGACACTGCACTATGCAGCTATGATTTCTGAAACATTTGCGCACTGGCTTCCGTTTGGATTCGGAAGAAAGTGGTGCGCATTTAGAGCACCTAATAAAATCAAAGGAGAAAACAAACAATGAACACACAAACAAATCAACCCACTGTGACGGTGGTGATCGTACCGAGGGAAAGTTTTAACATGTTCGTGGATGTGGCCAAGCGGATTTACGATGTGACGTCACCCATCTTCAACATGTTGATGATGGAGGGTCATGCGCCCGCCAATCGCAGAAAAGACCTTGAAGATTTTGCCTCGAGCCATCCGAACTGCAAAATCATCTATTCCAATCGCTGGAAATATCCGCATGAAATGGTCAATGACGCGATCCCTTTGATTGACACCAAGTACGCGGTGTTTATCGACAATGATGTGGAAGTATTGGAAGGTTGGCTTGAGCATTTGGTGAAAACGGCGGAAGAGAAAAATGCGCACTGCGTTCACCCGATTTACCTCACGGTGAAACTGACAGACCCTTCCCGGAAAATCCATATCGCCGAGGGAAAATTTTACAAAGAGAAACGCGGGGACAAATGGTTTATCGATACGGTGGCCTGTTATTCGGGCACCCGCCTTGAAGATTATCCCGGCAAGGAAGCCAAAGAAAGCGACTTCTTTGAATGGCACACCGTGATGTTCAGTAAGGAGCTTTTGGACAAAGTAGGCCTTCTTGACGATTTGAATGTGGCCGAGCACTTGGATTATGCGCTTCGCATTCATCAGGCGGGCTACAAAATTTGGCTGGAACCCAAAGCGGTTGTGGCGTACGACTACGGCCGCATCTGGGAGCTTCGCGGGGCGGACCGGGAGTATCTGATTTGGCGATGGGATGTGAACAGGGCCGGCAAATCGCATGAACGCGTATGCCAGAAATGGAATTTGGATCCGGAGTGCACCTTGCGCCGGCAGCATTTTGTAAAGGAGCATAGCGCGAAGATGCGCAGCATGAGATTGATGCCGAGAATCGTCAATAAGCTGCGCCGGACGATCGGGCTTGGAAATATACCGATCAATGTCGGGCCCAAACCCGAGACGGTATCGCAGAAAGCGCAGGATGAGCATCTGGCTTCGGTGCATAAAGGTTAAATGAAAAAGAAAATCTTAATTGCTGAATCGGGAAGCGGATACGGGGGTTCGGCCAAGTATTTGGCGAATCTTCTGCCGCTCATTGACCACAAGCGGTTTCAAATCGAGATCGCGGCCTACGGGAGCGGTCCATTTATTCAGCGAATTAAGGGCGAGGGGGCGCGGGTGCATTATTTTCCCAGGTGGCGGTTTCCGTGGAATTTTTTGGAGGGCTCCGGCCGTCCGCTCACAGGGAAAATAGCGTATCTGGTTTTTAGCTTGCTTCAGCTTGCGGTTTTAATTCCTTGGATTGCTTTTTGGCTCGCCAGAAAACGTTTTGAATTGATTCATATCAATAACGAAATCATCTCGCATTTCCCGCTTCTTTTGGCCGCCCGTTTGGCGTGCCTGAAGACGATTTGTCACATGCACGGGTGGAGGCAGCTGACCGCCACGGAAAAATGGGCCAGCCGTTTTGTCGGCCAATTCGCCGCCGTGACTCAGTCCGGGGCTGATTTTTACAGCTGGCAGTTGAACGGGAGAAATGTGTTGGGAATTCCGAACGGCATTTCCCCGGATGAAGAGGGCTTGCTTGCGGCCCCAGACAGCCGCCGGAATGAAACCCGAAAACAGCTCGGCATTTCAGAACGCGAGATTTTGGCCGTGATGGTGGGCAGATTGATTCCGTTGAAGGGGCATTTTGTTTTCTTTCAGGCGCTTGCGAAAGCCAGGAAAAATTTCCCCCTGTTGCGCGGTTTGGCGGTCGGAAATGATCCTTCGCCGAGGGGCGAATATCGGAAGAAATTGGATGAAGAATTATCCGCGCTCGGAATTCAAGATCAGGTTCAATTTTTGTCCTGGCAGGACCATATGGGACCCATTTATGAAGCAAGCGACATCATTCTTCAGCCATCGGTTGATCCGGAATCATTCGGGTATGTGGCGCTTGAGGGAATGCTGGCCGGAAAGCCGGTGATCGCAAGCCGAATCGGCGGGCTCCGCGATGTGGTGAAGGAAGGTGAGACGGGGTTTTTGGTTGGGGCGGGGGACCCGGGGGAGCTCGAGTGCGCCATTTCGAGGATTGCCGGAGACCGGAACCTTGGTTTTCGATTGGGCGAGCAAGGCCGCGAGCGCGCCAAGACGGTGTTTACAATGGAACGCAACGCAGGACAAGTCATGGAATTGTACCGCACGCTCCTTGACGCTCCCCAAGAAAACGGCCGTTTCAAAGCGAGACAATTTGCAAGCCGCATCGTGAAGGAAGTAATCGTGCGCTCCGGCTCCATTGAAGCGATACGTCAAACGGTAAGTTCCAAAGTCCCCATCTTGATGTATCACCGGATCTCAGCCGAGAAGGACCCTTTTTTTCCCGCCATTTCTTACGGCACTTTTTTGAGCCAGATGGAATATGTCAAACGCCATTACCGCATTATTTCCATGGACCAATTGATGGACCGTTGGAAAGCCAAAGAGCCGGTTCCGCGCGGAAGCTTGGCGGTTACCTTTGATGACGGACATGCGCCTACCTGGTTGCTGGCTTATCCCGTCCTTCAAAAATTGGAAATACCGGTGACCATGTTTTTGGCCACGAATACGCTTCGGGAAGGTGATTTTATCTGGACTGATCTTTTGCGCTGGTGGTTTAAATTGACTTCTCTAGATTCATACGCCGTTCAGCTGAACGGAACGTACGGGGAATGGAAATTGGACACCGCTTCCCGCCGGCTTACGGCCGCTTCCGAAGTTTCTGAAAAACTGAAGACTTTTCCAAACATCGAGCGCCGGCGGATCATGGAACAGCTTGGAAAAGAACTGGGGATCGGATACGCCGAACTTCCGCGTCATTGGTCGCTCACCCTTGAAAAAATCAATCACATCGGGAGAGGGGGCGTTCAATTCGGCGCGCACACGCAGACCCACCCCATTTTGACCAGAATTTCAGAAGAGGAAGCGAGGTCTGAAATTTTCGGATCCAAAAAAGAGCTGGAAGCTATTTTTCAGGAACCCGTCCGGCATTTCGCTTATCCGAACGGGGAAGCCGGCGATTTTGATGAGACGCATGAGCGGTTGATTGCCGAGGCCGGTTTTGATTCGGCTTCTTCCAGCATCCTGGGTCTTAATGACTCCGGCACGAATCCTTACGCCCTTCGCCGTGTTTATGCGGCCGAGGAGCCCATCGCTCGATTTGCCTGCCGCTTGGCGGGAGTGGGAAGTTGACATGCTGAACATTGTGCGATTTTCTGATTTATCGGAATTGCAAGCCGTTAAAACCGAGTGGGAAGAGCTTCTTGCTCAATCGCCTCGTGCGTCTGTTTTCATGACTTGGGAATGGCTTGTGACCTGGTGGGAAGTTTACGGCGGGGATCATGAGCTTTGGTGGCTTGTGGCCAGGAATGAGGGCGGAAAGGCGGTAGGCGGGGCGCCCTTTTATGTGAGAAAACATCAGAACGGGCTCGTGCTTCCGCACCGCGAACTCCGGTTTGTGGGGACGGGGGCTGCTGTGTCCCCCGAGCATTTGGACATAGTGGCCCTGGCGTCACATGCCGGCGAGGCGGTAAAAAGCTTTGCCCGATATTTAGCGGATCACTTTTCGAAATGGGATGTTTTGTCTTTGGCGGATATAAGCGATCCCTCGGCGCTTGCATTCCAACTTGCTCAGGAATTGCGAGAGAAAGGTGCGGGCGGATTAGCCGAAGAGCAAATTCCGGGCGCCTCTTATGTTCCGCTTCCCGTCTCGTGGGAGGGTTATTTGAAATCGCTCGGAAAATGGATGAGGCGGGACATCATACGCGGGAGGAATAAATTAAACCGCGAGCATCAAATTCGTTTCCATGTCTGGTCTCCGTCCGACGGATCGTTAGAGGATGCATTTCAAGAATTTCAAACGTTGTTTGCGGCCCGGAAGGAAAGCACTGGTTTTGGCAACAAATTTAAATCCGAGAACGGATATCAAAAATTTCACCGTCGCCTGGCCGAAAGATTTGCCGAGCGCGGATGGCTTTATTTGGTATTTTTAAGAATCCATGGAAAAGCAGTTGCAGCGGAATATACCTTCAAATATTTAAAATCACTTTATTCCTATCAAACCGGTTTCGACCCTGCTTTAGGGAAAGAAAATGTCTTTAAGGTATTGAGGAGCTATGCGATCGAGGATGCCATCCGCCAAGGGCTCGTCAAATTCGATTTGCTGCGCGGCGGGGAGTCTTACAAGCAGGATTGGAAGGCGATTCCCAGAAAAAAATACAAGCTCAAATATTTCAGCCCCACGTTTTACGGGCGGACATTGAATGGGGTTCTGCGTCTGCGCCGCTTCGGGGCTCAAACAGTCAGAAGGTTGGGGCTGGCCGCCCCAAAAGGGTAATGATGATGCAAGGAGCGTCCGGTTTTGCCGATTCACCTAAGCCAAAACAAAAAATGGGGGCCATTTTTTTGATGACCGTCATGGCGTTGGCCTTCAGCTATATTATTTTGAAAGATTTTATTTTTCCTTCTTGGCTGATGATCGCAGCGGTGATGGTAGGCGGCATGTGTTTGTTCGGAGCCGGCATCAATAAACCGGAAGTGATCATTTACGTGTTGGTGGCCTATTTGCCGTTCAGCAAGGTGCTCGCCGGCGATTTCGGCGGGTTCGCCATGGCTTTGAATCTGACGAATTTGCTGATGCTTTTTATCTTTTTGGTATGGATGAGCGGAAAATTTTCCGCCGGCGAACCGCTTTGGCTTTCCACGCCTTTGAATTTGCCGATCGTTTTCTTTACCCTGGCGGGCTGCGTTTCCGTTATCCGGGGGAATTATTTCGGGTCTGATTATTTTTGGTTTGCAATCGTGGAATTCAAACGGTGGATCACGCCCATCCTTTTGTATTTTTTGGTGCTCAACACCGTCAAGGACCGCGGCACCATCCGGAATGTGGTGACGATTATTATCATCGTTTCCACGGTCGTGGGGCTGATGGCGATTTATGATTACATAGAGGTGGGGGATGTCAGTTTGGAAAAAGCGCGCATCGGCGGCATCGCGGGGCATTCCAATTCGCTGGCCGCATTTTTCAATTACTATATTTTTCTTCCCCTCGGATTTTTCTTATTGAATGCCCATCGGTCCCGGTATTGGCTCCTGTGGGTGCCGTTTTTGATTCAATTCCGCGGCATTATGGTCACTTTTTCGCGCGGCGGTTATATCGCTTTCGCTTTCGGTCTGTATGCGATCGCCTTTTTCCGGCACAAAGCGCTTTTTACTGTGCTCTTGCTCGCCGCTTGTCTGGCGTTTCTGAACCCCATTTTTCTTCCGGCCGGTATCCGCTATCGAATGAGCCAAACCTTTACCAAACCCGTCAATTACGCAGACGCGGTCGTGAGTCCCAACCAAACAGGTGAAGCCCTGGACGGAAGCGCCCGCGGCCGCATTGAAATTTGGAAGGGGGCGCTTCGGATGATTCAGGAACAGCCGGTGTTCGGGGTCGGGTACGGGCTTTTCTTTCCCTTGATTCGTTATTATTGGAAGGGCGGTTTTTCAATTGATGCGCACAATACCTATTTGATCATTGCGGCTGAGATGGGGATACCGGCCCTGCTTATTTTTTTGCTCATTATTTTGATCGTGACGTGGAACACCTATGTGCTGTATCGAAGGACCAAAGATTCGTTCACCAAGGGGCTTGCCCTCGGGTTTTTGGGCGGCCTTTTCGGATTGATGATGAGCAATATGTTCGGCTCGCGCCTGGATTCCCAGGAGGTATCCAGTTATTTTTGGATTTTATCCGCTTTGATCATGAGATTAAGGATTTTGGAAGCGAAAGAGGGGAATTTGGCCCTCGCAGGGGGACGTCCTAAAAAATTGGACGCCGTTTGGAACCGCGGGACAGAAATTCATGAGGCGATGCCATCATGAAAAAAATCCATATTCTTTATCTGATCGACAAGCTGACGCCGGCGGGAACCCAGCTCAATTTGCTTGAGATCATGAAGCGCCTGGACCGCAGCTGTTTCGAACCCCATCTGATTGCTTTGGTTGAGGGAGGAGAGTTAGAGGAGGAGTTTCGTGTGATCGGGATCGAGCCCGTGGTGTTACGGGTCGGGAAAGTGTACGGGCCGTCCGGATGGAGGGCGCTTTTGTTTCTCATTCGGTATCTCAAGGAAAAAGAAATTGACATCGTGCAGACCCATTTTCTGCACGCAGACATTTTGGGGACGATTGCGGCAAGGCGGGTGCGGGGCGTCAAAATCGTTTCGGCCAGGCGCGATGAGGGATTTTGGCGGACCAGACGGCAGCTTGCTGTGAACCGGTTTTTCAGCCGCCGCGCGACATGTTTTCTCGCCAATTCCTCGGCGGTCCGCAGTATGGTGCGCCAAAGCGAACAGGTGAGTTCGAGACAAATCGAAGTGATTCACAACGGCGTGGATTTGGACAAATTCTTTCCTTCCCCCGATTTAAGGGCCGCCATCAGGTGCGAATTCGGGATCCAAGAGGATGAGTATCTCATTGGGATGGTGGCCAACATGCGCCATCGTGTGAAGGGGCATCGCTATTTAATTAAGGCCATTTCCCATCTGAAAAAAGACATTCCCAATGTGAAGCTTCTCTTGGTGGGCGACGGGCCGCTCAGGTCTGATCTGGAAGGTTACGCCGTCCGGCACAAAGTGATGGACCGGACTTTGTTTGTAGGTGTGCAGCGCGACGTGAGCGCTCTCTTGAATGCGATGGATGTGGTGTGCGTGCCGTCGCTTTCTGAAGGTTTTTCCAATACGATTCTGGAAGCGATGGCGGTCGGGAAGCCCGTTGTGGCGACCCATGTGGGCGGGAATCCGGAGGCCATTTTAGACGGCGAGACAGGATTTTTGGTCCGGCCGCGCGACGAGAGAATGATTTCTGAAAAATTGCTTTTGCTTTTCGAAAACCGCAGTTTTCGAGAAGAAATGGGCAGGGCCGCGCGCCGGCATGTTCAAAGTGAGTTCCGCATGGAAAAGATGATCCATGAATATGAATCGTTTTACACCAAGCTGTCGACCGAACCCAGACGGGTGTGGCGGAGGTCCAAAAAACATCATGTTCTCAAGACCGAAGAAAAGGCGGAACAAAGCCCCGCCGCTCTCGGCCCGCCCTCTTTTGATACGCTTTTCGAGCTTCATGGTTTCCACCGCTTCCGCGTGCTTTATTTGATTTGGTCGCTCGATTTGGGCGGCGCGGAGCGCGTGGCGGTGGATCTCGCAAAAGGCCTGAACAACAGGATGTTCAAACCCAAAGTTTGCTGTCTCAATGACAAGGGAAGATATGCCTCGCTTTTGGAGCGGCGCGGGATCAGGGTATTTGCGCTTCGCAAGCGGCCCAAGTTTGATTTGTCATTGATTCCACGTTTGGTCCGATTGATCAAAGAGGAACGGATTGACCTGATTCACAGCCATTTGTTCGGTGCCAATTTATGGGGCCGCATCGCGGCTCACTTGGCCGGCATTCCCATTGTTTGCACGGAACACGGAATGGATGCTTGGCGCACACCTTTTCATCTGACCTTGGACCGCCTGCTTGCGCCGATCAGCAAGCGGGTGGTGTTTGTTTCCCAGGCCGTGAAAAAATTTTATCAGTCCAAACATATTTCCCTGAACGGGAAAAGCCGGGTGATTTACAACGGCATCGATTTAACCCATTTCGGAAAAAGTTCGGATCTTTCGTCTATCCGTTTGGGACTGGGGCTCGCCGGCACACAGAAGGTGATCGGAATTGTCGGCCGGCTCGTGCCGGAAAAGGCGCATGACGATTTTATCCGCGCCATTCAGTTGCTTGCACAAAAACGCGACGATGTGGTCGGACTCATTGTGGGTCATGGCGAGCTTTTGGAACCGCTCGCGAAACAAGTCAAAGACGCAGGACTGGAACGCCATGTGATTTTTACGGGGCACAGAGACGATTTAGCCCAGCTTTATCAAGCGATGGATGTGTTTGTGCTGTGTTCTGAGCGGGAGGGTTTTCCGCTGGTGGCGCTTGAGGCGATGGCTTCTCAGGTTCCGGTGGTGGCCACAGCGGTAGGCGGCATTGGGGAATTGCTTAAGGATCACGAAACCGGACTGCTCGTTCCTCCCCGAAATCCGGAAGCGCTGGCGGGGGCCATTTCAACGGTTTTGGAGAATGGGGATTTGAGGGAAAAATTGGTGAACAATGCCTATCAAGAAGTGCGCACTTATTTCGGCACGGAACAAATGGTACAAAATTACGAATCGCTTTATCAGGAAGTATTAGCGTCATGTTAAAAAAATACCGTTTTCTATCTCTTTTTGTTGTTTCCCTTTTCCTCGCGCTGTTTGTCGCGGGATTGTGTTACGGCGTTTTTCTGGTGAACACCCAATATCCATGGCTTTGGATGTATGTGACGGATGCCATGAAACCGGAATCAAAGCAGGAGGTGAAAGGCCCCAAACATCTGATGTTCGTGTTTGTGGATCATTTTGAGCCGCATGATCAGGACGCGATGGACCGGTGGATGAAGGGCTATCCCGAAATGGCCTCAAAACACGTCGATCGCGACGGAAAACATCCCCAGCATTCTTGGTTCTGGTTTTTCAGCGAATCGGACCTGGAGGAGAAGAAAAGCTTTTTGGCGCAGCTTTCGAATTTATCTTATCAAGGTTACGGCGAAATAGAGCTTCATCTGCATCACGGAAATGACCATGAAGAATCATTTTTGAAACAGATGAATGAAGCGCTTGCGCTTTCCAGGCAAGTGGGCGCCATGGTGACCCAAGAGCCCCAGCCGTGGCAGGCGTTTGCTTTTATTCACGGGATGTGGGGTCTTGACAATTCGCGTGGGGCTGGGTTTTGCGGAATCAATAATGAATTGATTTTGCTCCGGAAATTGGGCTGTTACGCCGATTTTACGAATCCTTCTTGGGGTCCCATGCATCCCAAAATGGTGAACCGGCTTTATTATGCGGCGGATGATCCCCTCCGGCCAAAATCTTATGATACAGGCAGAGTCATGGAAACCGGAAAGCCGGGCGTTGGAGATTTGCTGATGTTTACGGGGCAAAGCGTGGCGGGCTTTAACAGCGTCACGCCGCATTATGATCATGGCGAAGTGGATCATGAATACCTGCCTACGCCGGGACGAATCGATGCTTGGGTCAGGAAAGCGGTTTCGGTCAAAGGGCGGCCCGAATGGGTTTTTGTCAAAGTGTTTTCCCACGGCGCTTTGGCTTCGGATCATGACGCCATGCTTGGGGATTGGGGCCATCGTTTGTATTCCTATCTGGAAGAACATTATAACAATGGCTCCGATTATGTGCTTCATTATGTGACCGCGCGCGAAGCGTATAACATCGCAAAGGCGGCGGAAGCGGGAAAAAGCGGAAACCCGAATCAGTATCGCGATTTTCTCATTCCGCCGTATGTCAACCGCTTGTTTTTGGCCAGCGTTCCGTTCGAACCCATTCGTTTTGAGCAGGGGAAAGCCATTGTCCGTTTTATGCAGGAAAAAGGGGATTCCGCGGAAGTTCGCTTGAAGGGTACTAAAGCGGAAGTGATGGGCGATGCGACTGTTGTTTCTAAAACGGAAGCCGGCGGCGAAACGGTTTTTCATCTGCTTCTCTTGGAAAACAAAGTGGTCGGCTTTTCGTTCGAACCGAGCACTTCAGAAGGAGTCATTAGATGAGTCCCAAAGTCGCATTCATTATTTCAAAATTCCCGTGTTATGACGAGGCCTTTATCTTAAGGGAAATCGATTCTCTTTCAAAAAAAATGGACATTGTGATTGTCTCTTTGAGGCGGTCCAAGGAAAAAATCGTCCATGACGAAGCGCGAGCGCTTTTGCCTAAAACCATCTATATTCCTTATCTTTTTTCCCGGAAAATTTTTGGGGCTTTTCTTCGGGCCATGTTCCGTACCCCTGCCCGCACCTGGCGCGCTTTTTTCCGGTTGGTGTTTGGGAATATCAAAAGCCCGGAATTTCTGCTCAAGAGCATGATTTTTTTCCCGAAATCGATTTATTTGGCCGAGTGGGTTCAAAAGGAAAAGGTGACCCATCTTCATGCGTATTGGGCCACGTACCCGGCTACGGCGGCGCTCGCGATTTCCGAGATGACGGGTATTCCCTTTAGTTTTACAGGACATGCCCATGATATTTATTTAAATACGACTTTTCTTGAGGAAAAGATGATGCGCGCCTCTTTTGTGACCACCTGCACGCAGCAAAACAAACGGCATTTGAGAAAGGTGGCGCCCGGATATCCCGAGAATCGGATTCTTGTGAATCATCACGGATTGAAACTTAAGCAGTTCGAAGTGAATGGGAAAAAAAGGAACGGAACCTTTCAAATTCTTTCCGTCGGTACCCTGCACGACCACAAGGGATTTCAATATTTGATCCCGGCCCTCGCGATTCTCCGCCAGAAGGGGCTTCATTTTGAATGTACCGTGATCGGCGGCGGGCCGCTCGAGAATGACTTAAAAAAACACATACGGCTTTTGAATTTGGAGTCATACGTCAGCATGACGGGCCCGCTGAAACAGAATCAAGTGCTCCCATTTTATAAACGCGCGGACCTTTTGATTTTAATGGCCCAGCCGGAATGGCATTGGGGGATTCCGAATGTGCTGGTGGAGGCCCTGGCTGCCAAGACAGCGGTGGTCACTACGTCTTTTGGGTCGGTGGAGGAATTGATTCAGGACGGCCGAACGGGATTGATTGTTGATCCAAAAGATCCAGAAGCGTTGGCGCAGGCGATCGAGCGGCTTTATGACGATGAGGATTTGAGACGGCGCCTGGCGAATGCGGGACATGAATCCGTTATCGGACGTTTTGATTTAGACCGGAACATGAATCGATTTGCCGAAGAGATTGGAGCCCATGAGCGCGCTTAGGTCGTCGCTTAGTTCGGTGGTGGATTACGGCACCCGGCTTTTGGGCCGGAAGCAGAAGGGGGTCCGAATCCTTTGTTATCACCGCGTCAATGATTCCGAAAAGAATTATTTGACTGTCCCCGTGCGCCAATTCAGGGCCCAGATGGAATTTTTGGCTTGGGAAGGGTATCAAACGATTCGTTTGAATTCGCTTTTGGCGAAAGAGACGCTCGAACGGAGCATTGTGATTACCTTTGACGACGGGTATCGGGACAATTACGAGCATGCCTATCCCATTTTGAAGGAATTCGGATTTTCGGCGGCCATTTTTTGCATCACGGGCCGGATGAACACCGGAGATTATTTGACCGCGCAGGATATTCGTCACATGCGCACGGACGGTTTCGAATTCGGTTCCCATACGGTTTCGCACCCGCGCCTCGGCCGTTTGAGCTCCGTGGAAAAATGGCGTGAAATTTTGGATTCAAAGGGGATGCTTGAGGATTTAAGCGGCGGCCCCGTTGATTTTTTCTGCTACCCGTACGGCGACTATGACGCCGAAGCCGTGGATTTGGTCAAGAAAGCGGGTTATTTAGGGGCTTGTTCCAATCACCCCGGCGCGAATGCAAAAAAAACGAGCGCTTATCTTTTAAAACGCACCGAGATCAGCCCCGCGGATACGGTGGATGAATTTCGCAAAAAACTGTCGGGTGCTTTCGATTTACTCCATCAGGGGCTTCATTGGGTAAGGGGAAGAACATGAGTAAAACATTCACGGCGGAACGCCTGGGATACTTCGTTCAAAGGAACAAGGTTTTGTTCTTTTTGGGGTTTCTTTTGTGCGCCTTCGGATATGTCGTTTTGAAAGACAATCCTCCCCGTGTGCTGTTGTATGCCGTTGCCTTGATTGCAGGAGTTGTGTTTCTATGGCAGGGCCTGTTCCGTCAGGACGTGCTGACCTATTTGTTCGTGGCCTATGTGCCGTTCAGCAAGCAAATCCCCGTGGATTTCGGCAATCGAATTCCCGGCTTTAATTTGACCAATATTTTTATCGTTCTGCTTGTTTTTTTCTGGCTGAAGAATAGGGCCAAAGAAGAAGCTGGAAAACAGGCCTCCATTCCATTAAGGGTCCCTATTTTCCTGTTTTGGGGCATGGGCCTTTTTTCCGTTTTTCAGAGCTTGCCGTACGGCTTCGGTTATTTTGTTTCCATACTGATTGACTATTACCGGGTTTGGTTTGCCCCCTTATTCGTTTATTTTCTCATTGTCCATACAGCGCGGGACAAAGAGATGGTCAAAAACTTGGTCATTGTGATCATGATGGTGACGACTTTGGTTGGCCTGATGTCCATTTATGAGTACATGGATACCGATGAGCGGGTGGGCGGGATTCTCGATGAGCCGAATCTTTTGGGCGCTTTTTTCAATTATTACATGTTTCTGCCGCTTGGTTTTTTTCTGACGAATATGAAAAACCGGCTTTATTGGCTGTTTCTTCTGCCTTTTTTGGTCTGTCTTCGGGGCGTGATGGTGACGTTTTCGCGCGCCGCGTATTTGGCGTTCGCCGCGGGCCTGTACGGCATTACTTTTTTCAGGAGCAAATTTCTGATTCTTCTGCTGGTTTTGGCCACCTTTTTCATTATTAAAAATCCGGTGTTTATTCCCGAAGGCGTTCGCTACCGGTTCGCCCAAACGTTTGAAAAATCCACGGTTTCGGCCGGCACCCAGTCCCATACCACGGAACAGCTGGACAAAAGCACAAGCGACCGTTTGCAGCTTTGGAACGCCGCTTATTGGATGATTCAAGACCATCCGTTTGTGGGGGTGGGGTATCACTTGTTCGAATCGAAGGTGCTGCATTATTACCCGGGCTCGGAGGCATATGACCCGCATAATTCTTATCTTCTGATCGCGTCGGAAATGGGAATTCCCGCGCTTGGCGTGTTTCTTTGGATATTGTGGAGCATTTTTTGGAGCGCCCGGAAGGTGTACCGGAAAACCGATGATTTATTTGTGAGGTCCATGGCACTCGGCTTTTTGGGAGGGCTGTTCAGTCTTTTAATGAGCAATCTATACGGTTCCCGGTTTAATTCCGGGGAAATTTCCTATTATTTTTGGATTCTGTCCGCTTTGCTGGCACGGCTCAAAATGGATCTGGAAAAAACGCCGCCCTTGAAAAAAACAGGATGAATGGCATGAGCAAACTTGATGAATTGAAGGATGAGTTGAAAAAAGAAATGAGGGAACGCTTTGGCCAGTGGCGTTCTTCGGCGAAGGCCCGGGTGCAGAAGTTCTTTTCGGAAGGGTTATCGCCTGCGATGCTCAAGAACCGTTTTTGGAATATAAAATTCATCGGGGGGTTCATTGCCGCGTGTCTGGTCGTCGGTTTTCTCATCGGGTTTTCCGCCATGAAAGGGCCGGCCGCCCGGCTGGTGCACGCGCAGCCGGACGGCAGTTTTGTGTTTTCCAATTTTGAGACGCCGGAAGACATGAATCACTGGAAGGTGATTTCCGCGCAAATCGCGCCTTCAATCAATTATGCCTGGGAAAAGTCCAGGTCGGCACAAGTGACGTTTGAGGGAGGAAAAGAAATTTCGGCCGCCACGATCGGGGACATTGGGAAAAATAAAACTCAGCCGTCCGATTGGTCCTCCTATGGGGCGCTTCAATTTTATGTGTTCCATCCCCAAAAAGAAGCTGAAGCGTTCACCTTCATGGTGACGGATCTATGGGGAAAACAGTATGAGGAGACCCTAAGCGTCCCGCCCGGGATTTGGGCCCGCTTTACGGTCCCGGTCAGCAAAATAGCGAATACGATCAATGTTAAGAAAGTGAATCAGTTTTCCGTTTCGAGACGCGAGGGAACAAAGCCCGCCTTTTTTTATTTCGATGATTTTCGCCTGCTTCCCGGAGGCGAATCGGCCGGCGCACCCGCCCGGCCATTTATGGATTACGGCTTCGCCAAGCGAAAACCGGCATGGATGGTATTTGACCCTCAGCTGAACAACAAAATAGTGCGGGTCCCGTTTATCGTCAAAAATGAGACGGACGCGCTCTGCCAGCTTTGTCCCGTGGAAGGCGGAGTGCCGCTTCCGATGGGTGAAGTCAAAGACATTAAGACCATCAGAATACGGAATTCCTCCGAAGAGGACCTGCCGTTTCAGGTCAAAGCGCTGGCCTATTGGCCCGACCAGTCCGTCAAGTGGGTGGGAGTTCATTTCGCGACCACGCTCAGGCCCCATGACGGTGCCGGTTTCTTTTTGGATTACGGGCCTTATGTGCGTTCGTTTGATTTTGCGAACCCGCTTAAGGTGGAGGAAAACGACGCGTCCATTCTCGTCAACACCGGGGTGATGGAAACTGTTTTGAATAAAAAATCGTTTTATCTTTTTGACCGGGTTTCGATCGACCAAAATACAAACGGCTTGTTCGAACCGAGCGAGGAAATCAGTTCCAAGGCCACGCTTGTGCTCACTTTCCGCGGCAAAGAGTTCCGCACCGATTTGGACCGGAAAACCTACACCGTCGAAGTGGAGGAAAAAGGAAGCCGGCGCGTCGTGGTGAAGGCGAGCGGCTGGTATGAATCCCAGGACGGTGAACGCTACTGTCAGGCGATCGTCCGCTATTATTTTTATCAGGGCAAAAGCCATGTCCGATTGAGCCACTCGCTTATTTACACCGGCTATCCGGCCAATAAAGTATATGCTGCCTATCAAATGCTCCAGCTGCCGGAAAATGAGACCATCGATGCGTACGGTCTACGAATTCCCTTTCGTCCGTCTCAAACCGGCGAACAGGTTTTTTTCGGCCGGCCCGGCGGCAAAAACCCGATCGGAATTGTTTTGGGCGGGGACATTAAGCTTTTTCAAAAGGACTATGATCATATTTTGTTGAATCGGGATGCCGTTGACGTTCCATTTGACGGAACCACGAACGGGTGGCTGGATCTTTCGGAAAGCACCCGCGGGATGGCGGTCGCGGTCAGAAATTTCCGGGAGAATTTTCCGAAGGCGTTTAAAATCAGCCGATCCCGAGCGGAACTTTTGGTGGATTTATGGCCGAAAGAGGCGGGTCCAATTGATCTTTCGACGACCTCCAAGTCGGTCGGGCCGGATGATTACGGCCGGGGAAATGCGTTTGGCCTGGGCAAAACCCATGAATTGCTGCTTTATTTTCACAGGGGTGATGCCGCCGAGGCCAATGTGTATGAAGTGGCCGGAAGTTTCATGGAGCCGTTTTTGGTACGCCCTAACCCTTACTGGGTGGATGCGACCGGCACTCTGGGGCGGCTTTTTCCGGTGGACCACAAATATGCGACTCAGGAACGGGTGCTCGAAGGGCTTTTTGATTGGGCCGACCGCCATCCCCGGCATTTCAAATGGTACGGCATGCTTGATTTTGGCGACACGCTGACCTGGTGGCGCGATTCGGACGAAGACGGCCATTACGGCGGATTCGGATGGCATCCAATCGGCCGCTGGGGCTGGTATAACTGCGAGGGCGTGGGGACTCATACCGGGGCACTGCTTCAATATGTGAGAAGCGGCGCGTGGAAATATTTTGAATTTGGCGAGAATTTAACGCAGCATCTGATGGACGTCGATACCGTTCATTACAACACCATCGACAATGACAAGCGGATCAAGCATGTTTTGAACCACCGTTACTCCCGGGTGGGCGCCATGCACCGCCACAGCGGCGATCATTGGGGCGGGCGTACCGATGAGGCCAGCCACACCAGCGTGGTCGGCATTCTTCTTTATTATTATTTGACGGCGAATGAACGCGCGCTCGATGTGGCCAAGGAAATCGGCGAGTATTTTCTGACGGAGCCGTTTACCTATATCGACCGGCCTGATGTGGCCCCGAACCGGGCCATGGCGAACGCTCTATGGGGCGATGTATTGCTTTATCAATTGACCTGGGATGAGCGTTATAAAAAAGCGGCTGAAAAACTAGTAAAAATTTTCTTAAAGGGGCAACAGGCGGACGGAAGTTTTCTTGAAAATTATAATCCGCTTTTGGGAACGTGGAACGGGGAGAAACACGAGCTTTATATGAGCGGTTATCTGGTCGGCGCGCTCATTGCCTATCATGAGCTGACGCAGGATCAGGAGGTCAAAGAAATGTTTCTCCGGCTTGTCCGTTATCTAGCCCCGACGGAATTTTCAGGCCCCGTGATTTTGCACGGCATCGCCTATGCTTATTTGATTACCAAAGACCCTTATTTCATCACCATGGCCGAAGAGAATATGAAAAAAATCATTTCCAATACCCAAATGTATTCTCAGGACCCATTTATGAACGGGCTGGTTTATGAAAAGCCGATTTATCACCGGCCCATGGCCTTTTTGTCCACGGTGCCGTATGTGTTCGGTGCGTTTGAAGAGTATTTTCGTGAGCATCACACGGAATGACGGATGAGGTAAAACCATGCTGCTTCCTGCGTTAAATTATCACGGGCTCGAGCATTTTTCGGGTGAATACGGCTGGAATATTTCCGAAAAGCCCTATGTTGTCAATCTGGATGTGTTTGAAAAACAGATGAATTACATCGTGCGCTCAGGATTTTTGTCGCTTTCCCTTGAGGAAGTGGGCAAATGGCTGAGGATCAAAGGGGAGTACAAAAGACCGATCGTGCTGACCTTTGACGACGGGCATATCAGCCATTTCGAATATGCCGCCCCCTGTTTGAGACAAAATAAGCTCAAGGCCGTTTTTTTTGTTTCCGCCGGCTGGGTGGGGAAAGAAAACCAGATGAATTGGGAGCATTTGCGGGAACTGGTGCGCCAGGGATTTGAAATCGGTTCGCACGGGCTGACCCATATTCCGCTGACAAAGCTTTCCAATGAAGCACTGGCATCGGAGCTATGCGATTCAAAAAAGACGCTGGAAGATCGTCTCGGAATCCAGGTGAAGGGTTTTTCCGTGCCGAGAGGATATTTTTCGGAACGGGTTCGCGGGCAAGCGCTTCGCACCGGATACCGGTTTGTGTTCACCTCTCTTTTTGATTTCAATTCATTTGCCGAGGACCCTTATTTTCTCAGGCGGCTCGTGGTGACGCGCAGCACTTCTTTTGAGACCTTTGACGGCATCATTCACGGAAATCTCGGGTTTAAAAAATGGTGGGAGCGCGCGAAGGAAACGGCGCGGAGCGTGATCAAACCCGAATGGTATGACGCGCTTTCGGGTTTCAAGCAGGCGCTTTTGCGCGGCCAGAGGGCTTGATATGATTCAAAAAGCGTTTGAAGTTTTATTTTGGTGTTCGGCCGGAGCGATTGCATATGCTTATTTTTTGTATCCTATTTTTCTTTTTCTGCTGAGTTTAACGGCCGGGAAGAAGGTCCGAAAAGGTTTTTCAGAGCCTTTTGTAAGCGTGATTCTTTCGGTGTTTAATGAGGAAAAAATGATACGGGAAAAAATTGAAAATTTGCTTTCGCTTGATTATCCGCGGGATCAATTCGAAATTCTGATCGGCTCCGACGGCGCTTCCGACCGGACCGATGAAATCATTTCGGACTTTCGAATGCCCCAGGTGCGTTTTTTCCGTTTTGTCTCGAATTTTGGAAAGCCGAATGTGCTGCGCGCGCTTGTCGAAGAAGCAAAGGGGCCGGTGATCGTGTTCACGGATGCCAGACAGGCGTTTGACTCGAAGGCCGTCCGGGCCTTGGTCGAAAACTTTCATGACGGAGCCGTGGGATGCGTTTCGGGAGAGCTTTGTTTTCCTGCCGCCGGAGCCCAGAGTACCGGTAAGGGGATGGATCGGTACTGGAGCTATGAAAAATTCCTGCGGCAGAAAGAAAGCGAGATCGGTTCCATGCTCGGCGCTACGGGCGCTATTTACGCGATCCGAAAGGATTTGTTTCCGGATCTTCCTAAGAACATTTTGGTGGATGACATGTATATCCCGCTTTCCATTGTCCGGCGCGGCTACCGGGCGGTCTTCGAACGCGAAGCGCGGGCTTATGAAAAACGGCTTTCCCAATCAGGCGGGGAAGAAATGACGCGAAAAGTGAGGACGCTGGCAGGCAATTATCAAATTTTTTCGTACTTTCCGGATCTTTTTATTCCCTTCAAAAGTCCGATCGCCTGGCAGCTTTTCTCGCATAAATTTCTGCGGCTTCTGGTCCCTTTCTTCCTGCTTGCGCTTTTTGGTTCTAATTTGTTCCTGCTCGCAAGCCCTTGGTACGCTTTCTTTTTTGCCTGTCAGGCGGCTTTTTATTTTCTCGCCCTTTCGGAGGCGCAAAAAGAAAAGAGACCAGCCCGCGTCGGGAGGGGAATCGGCTATATTCCGTACACGTTTTGTCTTTTGAATTTTTCGGCTTTTTTAGGCCTTTTGCGTTTTTTGCGGGGGAAACTCAACGCTTCCTGGGAGAAAGCATATGCTTAACCCTAAGTCATCGCCGAAATCTTTAAGCGGGGATCCCCGACAATCCCACAAGGGGACTGCTTCGCTGAAACATTCGGGGATGACACTTTTTTGGTTCAAGTGGATGATTCCGCTCGCGATGCTGGGCGTTATTTATTACCCCACTTTTTTGTGGATGATCGACCGCTGGGCCGCGCGCGATTCTTATTTCGGACACGGCTTCATCATTCCGTTTGTCTCGCTTTATTGGATATTTAAAAAACGCGGGACGCTTTCGCGCTTAAGCCGGAGGGGCGAACAGTGGGGATTTTTGATCGTTCTGGCGGGCGTTTTTCTTCAACTGGGGGCGAGTTTTTTAAGGATTTACTTTGTTTCCGCTTTTTCTTTGGTTTTGATTTTGATGGGGGGGATTTATTTCTTGTTCGGGCGGAAAATCGCCCGTGAGGTTTGGTTTCCGATTTTATTTCTTTCGCTCATGATCCCCCTGCCGCTTTTGGCGATTTCGGAGCTCACGCTTCAGATGAAATTTTTTGTTTCGGAGATCTCCGCTTTTCTGCTTAATTCGATCGGCATTCGGGCTGTTCGAGAAGGAAGTTATTTGTACACGCCCAATGCGTTGGTATTGGTGGGGGACCCCTGCAGCGGGCTGAGGTCTTTTCTGGCATTTTTGTGTCTCGGGCTTGTGTTCGCCTATGAAAGCAAATCTATTTTCTGGAAACGGGTGGTGTTGGTGATCTCGGGACTTCCGCTTGCCATTGGTTCCAATGTGCTGCGGGTTTTTTCGCTCAGTCTTTTGAGTGAAATTTACGGAATGGGTTTTGTCTCAAAAGGCGTGCATGATGCCTCCGGAATCATTGTGTTTGCGGTCGCTTTTTTTGCGTTCATGTTGATTCGAAAATCCCTTGAAGGATCGAGCCATGCGATGGGATAAACATTATTTTGCTTTTGTTTTGATATTGGTCCCGCTTTCCGTGTTTCCATTGGCGCGGCCGTCCTCTTTTTCGGTGGATACGAAATTGGATGCAAAGTTTGCGCAGATTCCGATGGCTTTTAGCGGCTGGCGCGGAACGGATCACGCCGTGGATGAGCGAACATATGAAATTCTTGAGACCCGGAACGTGCTTTCACGTCTGTACACCAACTCGGCGGGAAAAACGATACACCTGCTCCTTGTCAGTTCGGAAAAAGACAGACGCGTCGCCCATCCGCCCGAAGTGTGTTACCTTTCATCTCATTACACGATTATGGATGAACATGAAGAAACAATAAATGTGGCCGGCCGCGGGTTTGAGGTTAAAAAATTTATTGCTAGAAGCGAAAAAATTCCTTCCTATCAAGAAGAAGTGCTTTATGTTTATAAAGTGGGAGATCGTTTCACGACCAATTACTATGCCCAGCAGTTTCAATTTGCTTTTGATCGCCTGTCCAGAGGGAATTCCCGCGTCCTTTTGATCCGCCTTGCCGGGGCCGAGAAAACCACGCTTCAAAAGTTCTTTTCAGACTTTCTTCCGCACATTTCCTAAATTCAGCGCAGACTCCAAGAAACGATTTATAGGGGCGGTTTGTCCGGGTCTGTCCGGTTATGACTATGCTTAACCGCGCTTGTCCCCATGTTTATTTTTTATTTGTGATGAAAAAAGAGCACATATTATTGCTCTCGTAAGTTACTGAATTCTCACGATTTATGTAATTAAAATATTTAGGAAGAATAGTGTTTATTTTTTAAGACGCAGGTCTACGCGATTAAAATTGTTTTTATTTGCTTCACAAAGTGAAGTTCGTAAGTTTAATGATTTCAATCACTTAAAGCATTTGCTTTTTTCCGGAACTTCAAGAAAAGTTGGCATGGAATCTGCAGTAAGACGGGAGCGTGTTTTGTGTGTGCGCAAATCTTCATTGGGGAGGTTTTTAAATGGATGCTGGAAATCAGGCGGATTTCAGAGAGTTTTATAGCGATATTAAGGAAGAAGTGAAACTGCTTTTATTTTTCAGGCGCTATCAAAAAGCTTTGGAAGGTGAAACGCCATGGGAAGAAAGCTTGGCGCTTACGACCGCCAAGCTTTCGACGAGACTTGCGGTGTCATGGAGGCGTTTTTTTAAACGGACCCTTGATGTGGTTGTGTCTGCTTCAGGTCTTCTGTTGGCGCTGCCGGCCATGGCGCTGATCGGAATTGCGATTAAGCTGGATTCTCGCGGACCGATTGTATTCAAGCAGGGCAGGGTCGGCATTCGCGGCAAAGTGTTCACCATGTTTAAATTTCGCACCATGCGTCAGAACGCCGAAGAGATGACAGGTCCCATTTGGGCCAGGGAAGATGATCCCCGAATCACAAGGGTAGGGAATTTTTTGCGCAAGACCCATTTGGATGAGCTCCCGCAGCTGTTTAATGTGTTGAAGGGTGAAATGAGCTTGGTGGGGCCGCGTCCGGAGCGCCCCTGTTTTGTGAATGAGTTTCGAAAAGTGATCCTGCATTACGAGAGACGCCTTTGCGTGAAACCGGGGATTACGGGCCTTGCGCAGATTAAACGTGGATACGACGAAACCATTAAGGATGTTCGTAAAAAGGTAAGGTATGATTTGCTGTACGTTCGAAAAATGTGTCCTGTTCTTGATGCGATGGTGCTCGGGATGACCGTGGCAGCCGTTGTGTTGCGGACGGGCAGGTAAACAGGTAAAAAAGGCATTATCGAATAAATGATTAAATCCAAAAGCGAAAAGAGAGGAAAAGCGATGAAGAAAACACTGATAGTATTGGCAGTTGTGCTCGGGGTGTTTGGGGTGAGTTCCCCCGCCCAAGCCGTACCCACGATTGATGGTTTGTTGGGGGTTGGCGAGTGGGACAATATCGGTTACACCTATTATTTGAATGTGTTTGATCCGAATGAGCCGGATGTAACGCCGGATACGATGGATATTTTCCGCGTTACCCTATTGCAGGAATTGCTTCCTGCGGCAGGCGGAACCGGCACTACTCTAACCACGGCCGATGACGGGGTTTATCTATTGATTGAAACTTGGGTGAAGCCGACAACTCTAGAGGATCCGGACGGCTTGGTGTCTCAAAAGCCGGTGGTTGCCATGGAAGGTGATTTCTTTGCGGACGGCACTTTCGACGGCTTCAATATTTTCATCCGGCATCGGAACACCACACCGTTTAACGGCATTAACGATCCAGCAGCCGATTCGGTCACATGGTGCTTCGGTTCTGTGATTACTTGTGATCCAGACGGAGGCGGTTATTCTACATTTGACGGCACAGCGGGTTTTTTTGGTTCACTCGCGACCCATGCCCGAGGCGATGTATTTGAATACTTTTTGCCGACCGGCGGATTTTTTACACCCGTGGCTCCGTTCCCGTTTACGTTTATAGGAACCATCCTGTTCGACAATGGAAATGCGGGTCTGAACACCTCAGACGACATTGTCATAGGGACTTTGATTCCGGAACCGGGGACCATGTTTCTTTTCGGCAGCGGGATGTTAGGTCTTTTGGGAGTCAAAAGGTTTCGCTTTAAGAAGTAGATAAGCAATGCAAGCACAACAAACAGAGCATGAAATCAGTGTCGCTTTGGAATCGCTAAAGCGCCTGGGCATGAAAACTGCCCAGGCGTTTTCCTCCGCTGGGGAACGTTCTGTGGTTCGTTCTGGAGTTAAGGAAAACGGTCTTTTTCAGGCCGCCCGCGATTTTTATGAGCAAGTTCTTTTGCTGACGCGCAAGGATGTGACCCTGCCTCTCCTTTTTTTAATCATCGCTTTTTTGGATTTTGCCGCTTTAATTGTACTCTATTTGATTCCGTCCCCACCGGTTTCTTATGTCTTGGCCCCCATTGTGAGGACGTTTTGGGGGGAGCGGTTTTTGCATTATCCGGACAATTTTCTGCTTTTGCCTAAATTGATGACTCACGCCCATTTTGTGATGTCCACCTGCTTCGGCGTGTTGATTACCGGCATCACCATGAAGAAAATCGAAGCCAGTTTGGATCGAAACGCCTCCATTTCCATCCTGAGCGCCGTTCAGGCCTTAGGAAAGCGCTTTTTTCCTCTTTTGGCCACCTGGTTGGGCACTTATTTTCTTTTTTTCGCCATCTTGAAAATGTCACTGCCGTTTGTTTCCAAAAATCCGTGGGTTCAGCTTGCCGCGGTCTACCTGTTCGGATTATTGTTTCAGTCGGTCAGTATTTATTTGCTGCCCGCCATGGTGATTTCAAGCCGGCGGTTTTTAATGCGACTTTCGGAAGGTTTTGCGTTTGGGGTACGAAATTTTCAGATGACGCTGGCTCTTTTGGCGGCACCGGTTTTTGTGATCATCCTTGTGTTTTTTTCACGGCTTTTGACCCCTCTGTACATCCGTATTTATCCCGAGCTTGTTTTGTGGGTGCTGGGCTTTGGCATTATTCTTACTGCCCTTGTGGATTATATCATTACGTTGTCTACGACGGCCGTCTTTCTGAAGGGGAGGAATGAAACATGAAGCTCAATTGGCGAACGGCTTTCATTGCTTCGGCGCTTGTGGTCACGCTGCCAATGGCACAGGTCAGCGCTCTGTCGGTGGCGGAGCTTGGATTTCCTGCGATTTACGTTACCTCATCTCAGGCGGAGGAGTCGATGACCATATTTGCGCATCCGCCCGTGAATATTCAGCAGGAGATGAATGTGAGCGAAAGCCCGATTTTTGATTTTGTGGTCAAAGATCAGGCCATTGAGCTGACACCTATGCCGGATGAATTAGGCGGGCTTCTTGAAAAAGAGCTAAGCTTGGGCCTTGAAAAAGAGCTGAGCATGGGCCAGGATGACGAAATTTTTCCACCGGACATTGACATTGAGCAAGCCCCTGTTTCCAAAGAGCATTTTTGGACCAAGAAAAAAGTGTTTATCGCAACGGGGGTTCTTTTGACCACAGGGCTTCTTTTTGGCGTTCTGGCATTTGCTTTATCGGGCTCAGGATCTGGAAGTGGGTCCGGCAGTAGTTTTGGTGGAGGAGGGGGAGTGCCTAACAATCCAAATCCAGACGATCCTTCGGATCCAGACGATCCTTTGGATGTAGATGATCCTATCCCCCCATTAACTTGTCCGGATGGAGGCGATTGTATCCCAGATGATGGAGGAGGGCCTATTGGACCGCCGGGCATAGATGTGGTACCGCTCCCTGATCCCAACGGGATTCCACACAGCCCGGAGCCGGCTACTTTTCTTTTGTTTGGGCTCGGGTTATTTTTACCCTTGTTGAGGCGCAAAACATCATGAAGAAAAGCGGTTGGCTGTTTCTGATTTTGGCGTTTTTGGTTTCCGGCTGCCGGGAGAGTTATTTCGCCGAAAAGCAGTTTTATAAAGCGTCCCAGCTGCGTGCCCGCGGTTCTTCTTATGAAGCCACGTTGGAAGCGTTTAACCAAGTGGTGAGCAAATACCCCGGGACTTATAAGGCGGCCGATAGTCTATTTGTGATTGCCGAACTCAAACTCAAGCAAAAAGATTACGAAGGCGCTCGCCAGGCCTTGGGCCGTGTGATCCAAAACTTTCCCGGCCGGCAGGCGAAAGTTTGTGACGCGCGCCATGCCATTGCCCAAAGCTATGAATTAGAGGGAAAATGGCCGGAAGCCGAAAGGGCTTATTGGGAAACGGCCGAATATCACTCGCTTGAGGTAAAAGGTCTTTATGCCCCTATTCAGGTAATGACCCACTATAAAAAAGCGGGGGATATACCAGCCAAGGAGCAGGCCTATCAACGAGCCATGGCGCATTTTAAGAAGGTCCTTCATGAAATCGGCCCCATTCAAGCGGCTGCCCAGGTGCGGAATTATATGGCCCTTTTGGATTTAATGGCCGGAAACCGCGAAAAGGCCAAGGCAGAATGGCTTGCCATCGCCAAAGATTTTCCAAAGGACAAATACTACGCACCGCTTTCCGTTTTGGCGGCGGCGGATGCGGCCTCTGAAAAGGGCTCTATCTCTGAGGAAGCGCTCGCGCTTTATGAGCGCTTTTTGAAGGGTTATCCGAAACATTCACTTGCTGGCAAAACGGCCGTTCGTCTCGGGCTGCTTTATTTAAACAAGAGAAATTTTGCGAAGGCGCGTGAACATCTGGAACAAGTGGCGAACCAAAATTTCAGCAAGAATAAAGCTCAAGCGACCGATGTGAAGCTTTTGATCGCGAAGGTTTATGAGGCGGAAGGCCTGTGGCCGGAAGCCGAAAAAATTTATGAGGCCCTCGAGCAAAACGAACCGGCCACCACAGCCGCCCTGCAGGTCCCTTTTTTGCGGGCCGCTTATTATGAAGCGACGGGTGATCAGGAAAAAGCGGAACAAATTCTGAATCAAGCTGTCGAACATTACAAGAATTTTGAACAGCAACACCCGAATACCGAGATTGCGAAATATGCCAGACGCCAATTGCAGTCGGTGTATATCAGACAGGGTAATTGGGATCAAGTGCTTGTCAATATCGACGAAGATTTACAGAAAGAACGCAATTTCGCCCGCCAGGGTGAATGGTCTTTGTTGAAAGCGCTCATTACCGAAAATCGGCTTCAAGACAAAGGGAAAGCGGTCGCGCTGTACCAGGATTTCTTGAAGCGGTATTCGGGCCACCCATTGGTAGGGGTAGCCAAAAGTCATTTGGAAGCGTTGTCGAGTTAATCGTTGTGCTTGCATGAAAGAAAACTATGCAAGGGATAGAAAAAATCGGCAATTTCGTCTACGACCCCGGGTTCTAAGCATTTAGTCAACCAGTTAGTGTTTAAAAAAGTGATTTTTTATGCGCAAATTGTGTGTAAAAAAATCAACTATTCGGTGTTGACGCCCAGCCGCCATGTGGTATAATCCCCCCTCTTTTGAAATCAGTAAAATTCTCCGCCAGAAAGGCAGTAACCGTTTTTCCCTTGAAACATCGCTTATGAAGTCCGCATGGACCAAAGATGGCGAAAAAACCCGCGAAGAGGACCTCCTTTCGGCCATTGAGCATACGGCCGCGATTCACTCCATTGGCAATCCGGCTCAGTTAATTGAGTTCGGATTGGATGCCATTTGCGCTATTACCGGTGCCCATGCCGGCTCCGTTTTTTTATGGGATGAGACCTCTAAGGAATTGATTCTAAGTTGCGGCCGCGGGCCTTATCTGGAAAAGATTTCCAGTGCGCGAATTCGTCTTAAAGAAGGGATCGCGGGCTGGGTGGCCGATACGGGAAAATCGGTTTTGGTCAAAGACGTACAGAAAGACTACCGGTTTTACGCTTTGAAACGGTTTAATGACTATCGCTCACATTCGTTCATTTCCATTCCTCTTGTGGCCGGCGACAATAAATTAATCGGCGTCCTCAACCTCACCGAACAAAAAGACCTTACGCCTTTCGACAATGAAGATTTGGAATGCGCAAATGCCGTTGCGAAACACATGGCATTGGCCTATGAGCATCTGAAGATTCAAAAACGCCTCAAAAAAGAAAACTCCGATTTAAATCAAGCCAATCAAACGCTCAAGGAAACATTAAACCAGCAGGAATCTTTTGTTTCCATCGGGAAGCTGGCTTCCCATCTGGCCCATGAGCTGAACAATCCGCTGGATGCCATCCGCCGCTTCATTGGTTTGGCCCTGGATCAAGTGATGGAAGATTCGCTCACGCGGGAATATTTGGTGAAGGCGAAACAAGGCGTTCGCAGAGCCATTCAGGTTATTCGCGGCCTTCTCTCTTTTTCTCGGGAGACAAACGCCGCCGGCCCTCGCTTCGCCGAACTTCATATGACCATCGATCAAATCGTCACCGAAATGGCTCAAAACTCAAATTACGGCGGCGTTTCGTTCAAATTGGAATTCTGTGAGGGTCCGATTCGCGTATACGATTGCGGTTTGAAGGCCGTGTTCCGGAATTTGTTCGATAATGCCCATCATGCCATGAGCGGAAATGGGCAAATCACAGTTTCAACGCACCGGAACGGGACGTGCGTGACGGTGTCGGTCCGCGATACAGGGTGTGGAATATCAGAGCAAATGAAGGAACGGGTGTTTGAGCCCTTTTTTACAACCAAAGAAGAAGGCCGAGGAACGGGAATCGGTCTCGCCATTTGCCGGGACATTGTAGAGCGTTCCGGCGGCAAAATTACATTTGCGAGCGAAACGCAGAAAGGCACTGCCTTTTTTGTCATGCTCCCGCTGGCTTCGTGGGAAGGACGTTTATGAAAGGATCTGTATTGATTGTTGAAGATGATGCGCTGGTCCGTGAATCGCTTTATGAGGTCTTAAATCTTTCGGGCTATCAGGTCGGTTTGGCCGCGGACGGAAAGGAAGGTTTTTCAAGGCTGGAACACCAACCGTTTGATGTGGCGCTTGTCGATTTGCGGCTTCCGGAGATCAACGGGATTGATTTTTTGAAAGAGGCAAAAAGCCGTTTTCCGGCTTTGGATGTGTTGATGATGACAAGCTTCGGGACCATTGAGAGCGCGGTGGAAGCCATGAAGCTTGGAGCCAATGATTACTTCACAAAACCGATCAATGACGATGAAATTAAAATTTTACTGAACCGCATTTTTGAAACAAGGCATCTGAAAGACGAGAACAAACAACTCAGGGAAGAACTGACAGAGAAAAAAAGTCATTTCCACGATATTGTGGGTACGCATCTGGAGATGCAAAAAATTTATTCCGTGATTGAAGCGATCCGCAATACGGAGACCACTGTTTTGCTTAAAGGAGAAAGCGGCACCGGAAAAGGCATGATTGCCCAGGCGATTCACCAATCCGACCCGGCTCGGAAAGACAAGCCCTACGTGGAAGTGAGCTGCGGAGCCATTCCCAGGGAACTTTTGGAAAGCGAGTTGTTCGGCCATGTCAAAGGCGCTTTTACGCATGCGATCCGCGACCGAGTGGGCCGTTTTGAGCTTGCCGACGGGGGCACCATTGTGTTGGACGAAATTGACGCGCTCCCGCCGTATTTGCAGGTGAAGCTCTTGCGGGTACTTCAACAAAAAGTGTTTGAACGGGTCGGCGATACCAAAACGATGCGCGTGAATGTGCGCATCATCGCTTCGACCAATATTGATCTTCAGGAAGAAATTAAGAAGGGGAATTTCAGGGAAGACCTCTATTACCGTTTAAATGTCATTACGATCGATGTGCTGCCTCTTCGCAGGCGCAAAGAAGATATCCCGCAGCTGGTTCAGCATTTTCTCAATTTTTTTAACGCGAAAATGGGGAAACAAATCAAAGGGGTAGATAAGACGATCATGAAGTTTTTATTGGATTATGACTGGCCTGGAAATGTGCGCGAGCTTGAAAATGTTTTGGAGCGTGCCTGCGTTCTGACCCACGAAGAGATGTTGCGTGCAGAACATTTTCCGGAACATTTGACCAGATCATCCGAGTCCACGCCATTTTTTTCAAACGGTGGACCGCTTAAGGAGGTTCTACGCGAACCTGAGAGGCAAGTTATTGTAGAAGCGCTTAAGCAGACGGGAGGCAATCGCAAGAAAGCAGCTCAGATGTTGGACATCAACCGGACGACGCTCTACAATAAAATGAGAAAACATAATTTGTTATAATCACCGGCTTTTTTGATAAACCTTAAGAAAGGGAGCCGTGGGAGCCATTTTTAAATCCCGCGTTGACAGGGGGAAACAAAGGCAGCATCTTGTCGATTTCAAGAAGTGGCAAAAGATTCAAAATCTGTTTGCGAAAATTGTCGGCGTCAATATCTCCTTTTTTGACCCATCGGGTCACGAATTATCCACCCCAAGCCGCATTACTCCAAACTGTTCAGAGCTAGCTGTTTCAAGCGATTCAAAAGCCGTTCCGAATGTATTTTGTTCCAGCCAGGCGCTGGGAAGAGGTCTTGAAGGCCACCGTTTTTTTTCATGCCGCCATCAGTTATCTTATTTGATTCTCAATGTTCATTCAGAAGAAGAGCCGTTCGGTCTGCTTGTTTTGGGCCCCTTTTTAACCGGGAAAAGAGAAGAAAAAGCGGTTTACGAGAAGGTATGCCGCGAGTTTCATTTGGATTGCGATCTTTTTTTTGACGGACTTCAAGAGCTAAAGCTTTTTTCTCACACAAGCTTAAGCGTCATTTCCGATTTTTTGTGTGACATTGCCGAGCGTTATTTGGTCCACGTCAGTCAAAGCACACAGCTAAAGCGATTGATCCCTTCTTTTTCAAGCAGCACAAAGGAAGTCCGCAGGTTTTTTTCGGCAATTTATGTGGATGAACTTTCAAACTCGCTATTGGGAATGGCCATGGCTTTGGTGAAGGCGGATTCGGGCTCCGTTCTTTTTTTTGACGAGAAGAAAATCAGTTTTCAGATTAAGGCATCGCGGGGCCTTGACGAGCAATATCGAGGAGCGGCCCTCATTCCTTTAAGCGGGAGCATTGCCGGCTGGGTGGCAAGGAGGGGCAGGCCTTTTCTGATTCGCCAAAAAATGCCGGATTCCGGGCTCAGGAAACAGCTCAGGAGGCCCGAGATCAAAGCTTCTTTTGTCATTCCGCTTCGGTTCAAGGATGAGATTTTGGGCGTTCTGTGCCTCAACACAAAGTCAAGCCGCCGTCCGTTTACAGAAAAGCATTTGATTTTGTTAAGTCAGCTCGGGAGTTTGGCGGGGGCCGCGCTCAGCCATCCGTAGAGGACGTCTTCTTTTTAGAGCGCAGGTAAATATTCTGTATGTCGAGAAGTTCAGGATAGCATCGGATCAAGTGTTCACAATGTTCCTCGGGTAAGGTGTTCCACACCTCAAGCGCTTCAAACAAAAGTTTTTTAAGCGAGGCCGCGTTCCAACGGAAATGCTTTTGAACGGCTTCCGGCGGCGTTTTCTGACCAAAGAAATAACGGGCAAGACTTTTTTGCGGCGGCAGGGTTTTTCTGGTATTGGCGATATTCATTCGCATCGGGAGCGCCGGTTTTCCGCAGGCACCGCTGTACGGCAGGGGCTCCGACATCGCTGCGAAGGTAAGGTAATGGTACAAATCCTGATGTTTGGGATGTACCGCAATCAGTAAGTCCGTGATATTGATTTCCTGCGCGTAGTCAAACACGATTTTAAACAACCGGAAAGCGCCGGTCAGTTTTTCGAAATCGGTGAGAGAGAAAGTTCTTTTTTTGAACGCTTCCTGATTCAAGGCAAGCAGCCCCACTTCGGCGAGCTTGGCGCCCTGTTTCCGCAACTTCGAAACGGGTTCCGAAAAAAGCGATTCCATGGGGAATCCGCACGGGGAGTCCACAATTAGACTGACGGTTCCGAGGAGATCGCCTGCGCGCTCGAGGAGAAACGTGCGCGATTCGGGAAATAAAACATAAGCGTTATAGTGCATGCGGGTCGGGTGTTCTTTGCAATAACCTCTTACCACGTATTCTTTATAAATCAGTCGAAATGCCTTCTCGAAATCTTCGAATGTTTCGGCAGGTCTGGCTGTCAAGTTCGCTGGTGATTTCCGAATCGCAAGATGGCACAATCGGTCGGCGATAAAGGTGATGAGTTTGTCTTTTTTGGTGACGCGCTTTAGATTTTTAAACGCGACGCCGCATTCTACCATTCCGTCCGCGCGCCCAGAAGGCGCCACCCACATGATGACGCCGTCTAAGCGTATGTTCTTTTCCGCGCCAGGCAATTGCACGTCCAGTTGGATTTCCTCTCCGATTTCCGCCTGAGAGGGCATGGCGATGCGCACGCCCGTGTTGGACACGTCAACGGAATTACCGGATTGCCACGAGGTTTTGTATCCTTTTCTTCGGAAACGCAACGGAACGCTTACGGAAACGCGGACGCTTTTCCTTCTTTCCGTTTGAGCACTTCCCTCAGGAAGCAGTTTTGCGGGAAATATATCGTCTTCAAGCAGGGCTATTCCTAACTGCCAAGCGCGTTGCTTTAAATTAAATAACTTCATTACCGTTCTTCCGCTTTGTGTGGAGGTGGTCTCGTCTTAACCCGTGTTTTCTTAACTGTTTAAGTATAACACCTAAAATAGGGTACGCAAATGGCTCGACACAAAAAACAAAGTCCTTGATTTCTTCAAAAGGCATGTTAAAATTTCATTTGCAGAGGAGTTAAATGAACCCATTTACCGTGAAACACGCCTTTTATTTTAGTGCAAAGCCCATGTGGACGATCATGGATAAAGGGTGGGTACTGCGTTCCGGTATTCATCGCCTTTGCCATGGCGGTATGGGTTTAAGGAGGGTTTTCGAGGTATAACGAACTAAATCATCGTAAAACGTCACTTAAGCCCATAGCCGATTCGGTTATGGGCTTTTTTGTTAATGAGGGCATCATTTACGGAGCATGAGATATGGAAATCAAGACAAATCCAGTAAGGTTAGAAGGGTATTTTCGCATCAAAAAGGATCCGGTGAAGCTTACGGCTCTTCTCTATCTCAGAGAAGCACTTTTGGAAGAGCGATATGAGGAGTGCGCGGAATTTATCGCCATTGCGGTTGAATTTGGGGCCAGACCGTTTGAAATCAAGAACATTCTGGAAGACAGGCGCCGCATCCCCAAGGGATAATTTGAAATTCTGTGGACGGATTTTTGGGTGCATCCCACTTCATACAGCTGTCATTCTGAGGCGACACCACAAGGGTGCT
>CAYJWM010000003.1:0-62860 GCA_964373885.1 uncultured bacterium
GCACGGAAAAATCGCCGGTGATTCGTGAGTGAACACATTCAGCTGAAGAAAAGGTTGACCTGGTCCGCGCTTTTTATCGGCGTAACGGTCTATGCGATTTTTGGGGCGCCCAAATGGGTGTTTTTATTGGCGGTGGAGGCGTTTGTGCTGCTCGGGCTTTGGGAATATTTTGGCCTCGCCGAACGGAAAGGGTTTTTTATCAACCGCCACCTCGGTCTTTTTTTCGGCTTCCTTCTCCCGCTGCAGTTTTATTTCTCAGGCGAGACCATCGTGTTGATCGCCGCCCTTTTGAGCTTGTGCGTGTTTAATTTCAAGCGCAATCTCAGGGAGCAGGCCCTGATCAGTACCGCGCTGACCTTTTTTGGATTGATGTACGTGGCTTGGTCTTTTTCGTTCCTGGGCCGCATCCGCTATTTGTGGCATGGTTCCCTTTGGGTATTTTATTGTATTTTTATTATCAAACTGGGGGATATGGCCGCGTATTTTATTGGGAAGCGTTTTGGCCGGCACAAATATGCGGGTTCGATCAGTCCCAATAAATCCGTGGAGGGAGCCGTGGCCGGTTTTGTCGCAACGTTCGCGGCCTCTATTTTGTCAAAGGCCTATCTTCCGAACGTTTCCGTGTGGGATCTTGCGGTGTTGGGAATGGTGCTCGGAGTGATCGGCCAAATCGGGGATTTGATCGAGAGTCTTCTCAAGCGGGATACCGGCCTTAAGGATTCAGGCACTATTCCTGGACTGGGAGGGATTTTAGACATGATCGACAGTCTTCTTCCCGCCATTCCGGTGGTTTATTATTATCTGACTGCGTTACGGGGGTTCTGATTTGGTGAAACAAATTGCGGTGATCGGTTCTACCGGCTCCATCGGGCTGAACACGCTCAGCGTCGCCCGTGCGCATCCGGAAGCTTTCTCGGTTGTCGCGCTGGCGGCCAAACAGAATGCGAAACGACTTCTGGAACAAGCCAAAATGTTCCGGCCCAAACTCGTGTGCCTTTATGACGCCGAACAGGCGTCCTGGCTTCGCGCACATTTAAAGCCGCTCCATATTCGTTTGGTGACCGGAGACGAGGGCTTGATCGAAGCGAGCGCCTTTCCGGCGGCACAGCAAATTATTTTCGCGGTCGTGGGCGCCGTAGGCCTCCGTCCCATGGTGCGGGCCATTGAGGCCGGAAAAGCGGTCGCCGTGGCCACCAAAGAGCCCCTGGTCATGGGCGGTGAACTTTTGCGCAAACTGGCGGCTCGATCGGGAGCTCAAATTATTCCGATCGACAGCGAACATTCGGGACTTTGGCAGTGTCTCGAGGGCCGCTCAAAAGAAACGGTCAAGAAATTAATTTTAACCTCTTCAGGCGGGCCTTTTTTTCGTCGAAAAAGAAGCTTCAGGAACATTACAACCAAAGAGGCGTTAAAGCACCCGCGTTGGAAAATGGGGCCCAAGATCACCATTGATTCGGCCACTCTGATGAACAAGGGACTTGAGGTGATTGAAGCGGCTAATTTATTCGGGTTTTCAGCCGATCAGATAGACGTATTGATTCATCCCGAGGCGGTGATTCATGCGTTGGTTGAATTCGTGGATGGTTCGCAGCTGGCCCAACTGGGGGTGACCGACATGCGGCTTCCGATCCAATATGCACTGAGTTATCCGGCGCGTATTGAAAATTCAATACCTCGTTTGGATTTGGCACGGCTTGAGCAGTTTCATTTTTTCGTTCCCGAAACGGAAAAATTTCCGTGCCTTGGGCTGGGATTTCAAGCGAAACGAATCGGGGGAACGATGCCCGCTGTTTTAAATGCGGCCAATGAGGTCGCAGTGAACCATTTTTTAAATCATCACATTTCGTTTACATCTATCCCAAAGACCATCGAACGGGTGATGTCCCGTCATCAGGCAAGCCGAAATCCAACGCTTGACGATATTTTGGCTGCCGATGGCTGGGCGCGCGAGGAGGCCGAACGCTTATGCCGGAAACCCTAGAACAAATGATGCCTTTTCTTTCCACGGTTTTTATTTTGGGGCTTCTTATTTTTGTCCACGAGTGGGGTCATTTTCTGGCCTGCCGCCTTTCGGGCGTGGGCGTGGAAAAGTTTTCCATTGGGTTTGGGCCGGAGCTCATGGCCTGGCAGGGGCGCGAGACCCGTTATTCCGTTTCCTGGTTTCCTTTTGGGGGCTATGTAAAGCCCCAGGGGGAATCTTATGATGTGGTGGCGAAACGCGGACGGATGGACGAGCGGGATTATTTGGCCGCTTCCGTTCCGAAGCGTTTTTTTATTTTGGTGGCGGGCGTGGCCATGAATTATCTGCTCGCGTACGGCCTTTTTGTGTGGATGTTGACCATGGGGCATCCGGTGCTTACGGCCACGATCGGCGGTCTCAAGGCGGGTTATCCGGCTGAGGCGAGCGGGCTTCGCGCGGGGGACCGCGTGAGCGCCCTCAACGGGGTTTCCGTTTCGGATTGGCAGGACTTGACCATGAAAATCATGGAAACGAACGGAACGACGCTTCAGTTTTCGATTGAACGCAGCGGCAGGGAAAAGCTCATCCGTGTCGAGCCCAAACTTGAGGAAGGGCACGACATTTTCGGCCAACCCAGGAGGGTTCCCAAAATCGGAATTCTTCCTTCCAATGAATATTCCGTTGAACGCTATGAATTTGAGGAAGCCCTTCAAAAAGCATGGGACCTCGAGTGGCGTTTGACAACCCTTACCTATGAGGCGCTTTGGCGGCTCGCCACGGGCCAGCTTTCCCTGAAAACCGTAAGCGGGCCGATCGGCATCATGGCGCTTGCCGGAAGCGCCGCAAAGGTGGGAGTTCCCGCCCTTTTGCAGTTGACAGCCGTTCTCAGCGTGTCGTTGGCCGTCATTAATTTACTTCCCATCCCCGCCCTCGATGGCGGGCATGTTTTTTTTCTTCTGCTGGAGGTTGTTTTTCGGAAGCCGGTGAACCCCTCTTTTCAAGATCGGGTCACGCAATTCGGTTTTTATTTTTTGATGGCACTTATGGTGCTGGTCGTTTACAACGATTTGGCCAACCTCGGCGCGCTCGAGAAAATAAAAGCGGCGTGGGAAATACTCAAACCCGTTTCCCGCTGACCGCGTCCCATGCGCTGGACCCAAACCTTAATTCCCACTCTACGCGAGGTTCCGAAAGAGGCGGAGGCGGCGAGTCACCGTCTCATGCTCAAGGCGGGTTTGATCCGCAAACTCGGTTCCGGAGTTTACAGTTATCTTCCGTTGGGGCTTGCAGCGCTCGAAAACATCATCCGGATTATTCGCGAGGAAATGAACGCGGCTGGTGCGGTTGAGCTCTTAATGCCGGCGCTGCATCCTGCCGAGCTTTGGAAACAAAGCGGCCGGTACGAAACATTGGGTGCCGATAAGATTGCATTTAAAAATCGGGCGGGACAGGAATTCGTGCTTGGCCCCACCCATGAAGAGGTGATTACGGAACTTGCCGGCGCTTATCTGAAATCCTATCAGCAGCTCCCCAAAATTTTTTATCAGATTCAGACAAAATTCCGCGACGAACTTCGCTCCCGCTTCGGTATTATCCGGACCAAGGAATTCATGATGAAAGACGCTTACAGTTTTGATGCGGATCAGGAGGGATTGAATCGAAGCTATGAGACGATGTATCAGGCCTATATTCGTACGTTCAAACGTTTGGGACTTTCCGTCGATCCGGTTCCGGCCGACCCCGGTATTATGGGCGGAGATGTGTCCCATGAGTTCATGGCGCGGTCTCCCTACGGAGAGGATCGCATCGCCGTTTGTTCCGGTTGCGGGCAAATCTCAAGCCGTGACATTGCCCCACGTGCGGTTTCAAAAGTCAAACCGGGATCCTCTGCGAAAAAAATGGAACCCTTTGACACGCCTGATTTAAAAACCATCGACGATCTGACCGGCCGGTTCAAATTAAATCCCCAGCAATTGGTGAAAACCTTGATTTTTATCGCGGATGAGAAGCCCGTTGCGGCCTGCGTGCGCGGCGACCGCGAGGTTCATGAAGGAAAGTTGCGAAAATTTTTAGGGGTGGATACCATGCGCTTCGCACGCGCGGAGGAAATTGAGCGTTTGAGCGGAGCGCCCGTGGGATTTACAGGCCCCATAGGTCTGAAAGGCGTCAACATCGTGGCAGACGGAGATTTATCTTCCATGAAAGATTTTGTGACGGGGGCGAATCGCAAAGATACACACTTAAAGAATGTCAATTTCGGGCGCGATTTCCAGGCGGACTTAATAGCCGATATTTGTTATGCCGAGGAAGGGGATGTATGCCCCAAATGCGGGCAAACGATCTCGCTTGTGACTGCGATGGAAGTGGGGCATGTATTTAAACTGGGAACCCGCTACACAAAACCGTTGGGGGCGTTTTACCGCGCCCAGGACGGAAAAGATCAACCCATGATCATGGGTTGCTACGGGCTTGGGGTGAACCGGATCATGGCCGCGATTATTGAAGAGCATCATAATGAAAAAGGGATCAAATGGCCGGTTGCGGTGGCGCCGTTTTTAGTCCATTTGATTACCGTCAATCATTCACATGAGGGAACACGTAAGGCGGCAGAAGAAATTTATTCCGAATGCCAACAGGCGGGAATTTCTGTTCTTTACGATGACCGGGACGAGCGTGCCGGCGTGAAATTTAATGATGCGGATTTGATCGGTCTTCCGGCCCAGATCGTGGTGAGTGAACGGAATTTAGCTAAAAACGAGCTTGAACTAAAGCTTAGGGGGCAGGAAAAGGCCATCTCTATTTCCACAAAAGAGCTGCTTTCTCAACTCGAGACCCATCTGAAGCGTATTAAATAATAAGCTGTTTTTCTCTTAAAAATTAACTTAATTTGCATTTTTTAAAACATCATGTATAGTTTAACTAGATAGCTCTATTCTGATGAGACAGGTAAATTCATGGCAAAGCGAGCCGAGGCGTCAAAAGCAAACGAGAGCAGTTCCTTTCATCCCGGGGAAGTCATTCGCCAGAGGCGCCACCTTTTAGGGTGGAAAGCGGTGGATCTGGCGAAGCGGGCCGGGGTGAACCCGAGAACCGTGAATGCCGTTGAAAAAGGACGAATTCAAACCCCCTCGCTCAAAAACCTAGAGTCAATGTCCCGCGTGCTCGGGATTTCCCTCGCCTCTCTTTTTTCAAACGGCGGGGAGACCGGGAGAACCGCTTTCTTCAGCGCAGGTCAAAAAGGCTATCACACGCTGGATTTCAAAAAGGAAGGCTTTCGGGTGATTTGCTATACACCACTGGTCCCGCTGGTATCGGATGTGTTTATCGGAAAGGTGATTGTGAACGGCGAAGCGGAGGTGAAGCATGAGACGCTCCCCACCCAAGGCATGATTTTTGTTCAGGCCATTATCAGGAAATTGGGAGTTCGTTTTGACGGGGCAGAGCATCTGATCCGGGAAGGGAATTATGTTTTTTTTGACGGGCGGTTTCCTCATTCGTTTTTTAATCCCCAGCTTCGGGAAGCCACTTTTTTACTGGTGACCACCCCTTCTTTTTTAGCCCCGTCCCCTTTCACCCGTGAGTCAAGACATGAATAAGATGGCCGATAATGATACGGTGAGCATTGACTTTAAGTTGTTCATTTTCTATAATTTACGAAATGTTCAAACCGATTTCCAAAAGAAAGCGATTTGAATGGCCAAACGACGCAAACTGCGCTTAAATCCTATTCCGGTTTTGTTCGGGCTGGTCATCCTTTCTCCGCTTTCTCTTGCCGCTCCCGTAAGCCCTAAAAATGTTCCGCTCACGACTGACGAACGTCAAATCCAAGACCAGCGGGAAAGAGCTCTGTTTGAAGCTCTTGCCAGTGTGGATCCGTCGCTGGTGGAGCGCGAGGGAGAAGGCACAGATGTGGCCGAGGGAAAGGATGAAGCACTGCGCATTCAGGGCGAAGTAGCCCGTCTTCGCGGTGAGCGGAAAAATCAGTTTAAAAGTCTGCCCTGGAGCCACATCAAAAAAACGATCACCGCCCAAGCGATTCTGGCCAAGGAACAGTTTTTGGGCACTCAAACTAAAAATTTGAACATGCTTGTGGATCGTGCGGTCAAGGTGCATGTGCCCGCGCAGGTGGCGTTGGAACGGATGACGTTGGCCAAATTCCGCATTGCAAAAGCCGTTCGCGATTTTTTTCCGGAAGCCAATTTTGAGGACGTGCTTCAAAAAGGGACTCTTTCCGGCGACAAGTTCAACAGCCGGAAATGGCGTTTTCGGTTCCGCCAGCCCCTGTTTCGCGGCGGGGTTTTGTGGAACAGTCTTTTTTTGGAGTGGTCCAATCTGGAAATCGCAAAGCGCGATTATGACAAGGTGATTTCGGATTTGGTGGCAGATGTGTCGATCGCCTATTTTGAATACGAGCGGGCCCGCAATGTGTTCCAGGAGCGCACGGAACTTTTTGAAAAAGCAAAGGTGCAGAAAGGCATTTCGGATGAAAAACATGCGGCCAATTTGATCGCCGAAATTGAAAAATTAAACGCGGATTCCCTATACAGCCAAGCCCAATATGATTTGGAAACCGCTCAGCAAGAGCTTGAAGTGGCCGAGCTGGATCTTCAAAGGCTTCTCAATCTGGAGCCGGGAGACCCGATCGATGTCAATGCCTTGTATGATTTAAACACCCTGAGCGTGGAACAGTTGAAGGAGCAGACAAAAGTGAACGTACCGGATGGTCCCGCAACGTTTGAAAACGATTTGGACCGTTTGGTGGAGTTTTCTTATCGTTACCGCCCCGATTTGCAGGTGGAAGCCTCCAAGTTAAAAGCAGCCCAGCACGCCTACCGGGTGAGTTTAGGAAGGCAGCTTCCTCAGTTGGATGTCATCATGGAATTCGGGAAACTGGCGGAAGCGTTTAATTTCACCACCAAAGACCCGGGGTTTCGTCATGAGTTTAAAGTGGGGATGGAAGCCAGTTACAATCTTGGCGGGAACACACTGAAATATACCTATGATCACGATCAACGCGCGCCTTCCGTGAGCCAATTTCTGAGTGGTCGGGGGACCCGGACGAGGAGCAATACGTTTTCGTTCGGCCTCTTGGATGATTTGGGCCAATTTTCATCGATTATTGAAGCTAAAATCAGCTCTTTGGAGCAGGTGGTGGAACTTGAAAAGACCGAACGGGACGTGATCCGTGAAGTCAAAGAAGCGTATTTCGATTTTAACAAAGCGCTGATTCAGGTGGAATCGACCTACAAACGCATGAGCTACCGCGACCGGCTGGCCGAGCTTGCGAAACACCGTTTGGATATGAATGAGATTCAAATTTCAGAGTTTCTCCAAGCCGAGATGGATTTGACGGAAGAGCGTGCCCTGGTGTACAAGGCACTTTCGGATTTCTTTTCCTCGCAGGCCAAACTGAACAAGGCGATCGGACTCCGGGATTATTTACCGATGGAAACACTGTAACAAAACTTAAGGGAAGGAATGGATCAGAATCAATGGAAATCGGACCGCCAGACGAAAATCCGCCGCCTCGGAAATTTCCCAAGCTTAAGGTTCCCGATTTATCACTTCCGATTTCCGTTTTTAAAAAGACCCTTCGCGAAGTCCTGAGTTTCCTGATTAATCCCGCGAACCGCAAAAAAGTGGTGATCATCGGCGGTTCGATTCTCGTGTTGATCATTGTCCGGTCTGTCTTTTTTCCCGCCGAAAAACCTTATCGCCGCGCCTCGCAAAAAGAAGACGCTGCCCGCAAGGAAGAAATTCCGGTCAAGGTGTTTAAGGTAGGGCGTTTTAATTTTGAAGACTCGTTAAACTCACTCGGCACGATTAAAGGGTCGGTTGAATTTAAACTCAGTTTTGAAATTCCAGGCGTGATCAGCGCCGTCAATTATCGTCCGGGTGAGCGCTATGAAGAAGGCGCTCTTTTGGTGTCGTTGAAACAGGATGATATTTTGCTTCGTTTGAAGCGTTCTCAGGCGGAACGTTCCAAAGCGCTTGCGGCGCAGGCCATTACGGAGGAAAAGTTAAAAGAGCATCAAAAATTGTTTACGATCGGCGCCATTCCAAGGACCACGTTGGACAAAGTGGCGCTCGAGGTCGATCAGGCGCGGTATGAAGCGGAGGCGGCCGATTTGGAAGTGAAGGCCAATGAATCGATGCTGGAGAAGTCCAATATGTACGCGCCGGGCACCGGCACCATTGGAGAATTGAATGTCGAGGAGGGTGAGACCGTTACTCAGAACACGTTGATCGGATCGCATGTGTCCACCGAACGTGTGGTGGCCCAATTCGGCGTGACCGAACGCGACATCACCAAAGTTTCTCTGGGCCAGAAGGCCAAGGTGTTTGTGGATTCTTATCCCGATCAGATCTTTGAGGGCACGGTGGAGAATATTTCGCAGGTGATCGTTGGGAACTCCAGAACGGCCGATGTGCGCGTCCGGCTTGAAAATCAGGACAATCGGCTTCTGCCCGGAATGTCTTCCCGCATTAAAATTACGCTTTATCAGAAGAAAAATACACTTGTGGTCCCCGCCGACGCGTTGCAGGGGAAAGAAAACGAGCAATTTGTTTATTTGATTCAGCCGGAAGCGAAAACGGCCGCCAAGGCACCGGTGGTCGTCGGGTACACGCGCGTGGATTACGCCCAAATTGATTCCGGTTTAAAAGAGGGGGATCTTGTTGTGGTTTCGGGTTTTGAACGCCTTGAAGAAGGAGCAAAAGTTCGCATCGTGGAAACTCAGGAAGCGGAACTCTAGCGATCTTATGTATGAACCATGAATATCCCCCATTACGCCATCAAGCGACGCGTGACCACGGTCATGGTGTTTTTGTGCGTCGTTTTTCTCGGAATCATTTCCTGGAGTTCGCTTCCTAGAGAGCTATTCCCTCAAATTTCATTTCCGCAGATTACCGTTCTCACCGAATATGTGAATGCGGCGCCCGAGGAGATCGAGACGCTGATCACGCGCCCCTTGGAGGAAGCCATTAGTTCGGTTTCCGGGCTGCGCAAGCTGGAGTCCGTTTCCAAGGAAGGCGAGAGCAAAATTTTCGTTTCCTTCGGCTGGAATGAAAATATTGATTTTGCGGCGCTTCGCGTGCGCGAAAAAATAGATCTGGTCAAAGAGCGCCTGCCCAAGGAATCCGAAGATTCCGTGGTTTTGAAATTTGATCCCCTGGCGCGTCCCACGATGATTCTTTCCGTCACCGGCCATCCGGCGCCAAGCGAATTGAAGGCATTGTCCGAGCGGATTTTAAAAGAAAATCTTGAAAAAGTGGAGGGAGTGGCCTCCGTTTCCATTTCCGGCGGGCTGGACCGCGAAATCCAAGTGGATTTGAATCAAAGCGGGCTTCAATCTGCCGAGGTGTCCATTTTGGATGTGATCGACGCGGTGGACACCGCCAATATATCGTATCCGGCCGGAAGCGTCAAAAAAGGACTTTACGAATACATCATTCGCACCGTCGGTGAGTTCCGCTCCGTTCCCGAGATCGGCTATACCGTGGTCAAGACGGACGTGAAGAAGCAGGTGGAGCGCCAAGCGAATACGTTTCTTGAAAAGGGAGAATCAGGCACGCGGAGCACGCTGGACCGTCTGCGCGAGGAAGGGGCCCGCGGGGTCGGGGAGAAACGGCTGGTCATGCTTCGTGATATCGGCGAGATCACCGACGGTTTTCATGAGCGCACGGCGATTTCCCGCTACAACGGGGAGGAGAATATCTCCCTTTCCGTCCGAAAGCAGGGTTCCGCCAATACGGTGGAAGTGGCGGAACGGATCAAGCGCGAACTCATGTTTCTTCAAGATGAGCTGGAAACGCGCGGCATTTCCGTGACGACTATTTACGATCATTCATGGTTCATTAAAAAATCAATTGAGGACATTCAAAATGCCGCCATGCAGGGCGGCTTGATTGCCATGCTTGTGCTTTTCCTTTTTTTCCGCGAATGGGTGAGTTCTCTGGTGGTTGCGATCGGGATCCCGGTTTCATTGATCGGCACTTTTTTCTTTTTTCAGCTGCAGGGGGTATCGCTCAATATGATGTCGCTTGCCGGCCTTGCACTTGCCGCCGGCTTTACCGTGGATAACGGCATTGTCGTGGTCGAAAACATTTTCCGGCTCCGGGAACAGGGGCTGTCCCATACGGAGTCTTCGATCAAGGGGGCCAATGAAGTCTTTTGGCCCGTTTTCTCATCCAATTTAACGACCCTCGCTGTTTTTTTCCCGCTCATCTTGTTTGTTCCGGGAATCGCCGGGCAGCTGTTCAAAGATCTTTCCTGGGCCATTATTTATTGTTCCGTTATTTCGTTTTTGGCTTCCGTTTGGCTGGTGCCCATGCTCGCCCTGTTCATTCAAAATCCGCCTCAGAAAGGGGAAACCACGGTCCAAGCGGAAGCATTCGGCAAGCAGCTCAAGGATAAAATTCTGGGGATGGGCCGTGCGGAGCAAAATCGGTTGTTTCTTTGGGTGACCGGACTGGGCCTGGCTTCTTTCTTTTTGGCTTTGATCCTTTTTCGGCTTCTGAATACCGAAGTCTTGCCGAAAGTGGATCAAGGCCAATTTTTGATCCGCGTGAACCTTCCCGTCGGGAGCCGTTTGGAAGCGAGCGATGAAGTGGTGCGCGTGATCGAAAACGAAACGCGCGCTTTGAGCGAAGCGGAAAGTGTCTCCGTGACCATCGGTTCTTCGCGGACTTCCAAAGCGGGGGAGGTTAAAATCGAAACGCTGGGCGCTCATCAGGGGCTTATTTTGGTTTCTCTGAAAAAGAAACGAAAATATTCTTCTTCGGAGGTGGTGGCGGAGCTGAAGAAGCGGATCGAGAAATATAATTTCCAAAAAGCTCAGATTGAATACGTGCTTCAGGAAAGTGAGTTTGAATTTGCCGCCCAGGGCGGGAAGCCCATTACCGTTGAAATCAAAGGTTATGACTTGCGGACGCTTTCAGAGCTGACGCGGAAGGCGGAACAAATCATTGCTTCTATTCCCGGGACGACGGAAATTTTAAACGATCAAGGCGAACCCTCGCCCGAAACAAAAGTCGAAATTGACCGCAGAAAGGCGGCGCTTTACGGCATTTCCGCCCGTGATATATCCCTGACCGCCAAAGCGGCCATCGAGGGGGCGATCGCCACGGAATACAAAGAGGAGGGAAGAGAGATTGACGTCCGGATACGGCTCGCGGAAGAGGACCGAAAGGACATCAGAAAGGTCGGCGATCTTCTCGTGTACAGTAAAGTGCTCGAAGTGCCCGTGCCGCTCAAAGAAGTCGGCGCCATCAAGCAAGGGTACGGGCCGAGTGAAATACGGCGCAAAGACCAGATTCGAACCGTGACGGTTACGGGCCAGGTGGCGCACGGTTTTAAGGAAAATTCCGTGCTCGCAAAAATCGAGTCCGCTCTGCGCGGCATGGAAGCGCCGCCGGATTACACGATTGATTTGGTGGGAAAAAGACAGGAGGTGCGGGAATCGTTTCGGCGGTTGACCTTTGCCATTATTTTGGCCTTGATTCTTGTCTATATGATTATGGCCGCGCAGTTTGAATCTTTTTCGCAGCCTTTCGTTATTATCGTCGCTGCCCCGCTTGCCCTCATCGGTGTGGCGCTTGCCCTTTTGCTTACGGGAACAGCGGTCAGCACTATTTCCCTTTTGGGAATATTAATGTTGGCTGGAACGGCGGTCAACCCCGCCATCGTGCTGATTGATTTTATCAATGAAAGGCGGCAGGCGGGCGGAGAGCTGGTGGCATCTTCAATCGAAGCACCCCTCGTTCGTTTTCGTGCCATTGTTTCATCCGCGCTGACTTCGGTGGCCGGCCTTATTCCGCTTGCGCTGGCGCTCGGGGAAGGAGCCGAGCTTCAAGCTCCTTTAGCCATCTCCATTATCGGCGGTACGCTTAGTTCCACTTTGTGCACTTTGGTGGTGATCCCGGCGCTTTATGTTTTGGTCACGCGCGCCATTGACCGATTGTTGAATGCAGGGGATTTGGGTCCGGAGCCCGTTTAAGGGGAAACCATGAGTTTACCGAGCGCTGCTGTCAAAAGATCCGTGCTGACGTGGGTGTTTTTCGCCGGGCTCGCCTTTTTGGGTTTTATTTCTTTGTTCATGCTCCCCGTGGAGTTGTATCAGGGCAAAAGCCACGGCATTATTTCCGTCATTATTCACGCGCGCGGCGGCCTTTCTCCGGTGGATGTGGAGCAGACGATCACGCGGCCCGTGGAAGAAGCGGTTTCCTCGGCTTCATTTCTCAAAAATATGTATTCCAATTCGCGGGAAGCCGAAAGCCGGGTGACCCTTGAATTTGAGCCGGGAACGGACATGCGTTTTGCCGCCCTTGAAGTCCGTGAGAAATTTTCCAGAATCAAGAATCTTTTGCCCTCCGAAATTGAAAAACCGGTGATTGCCAATTATGAAGACACGGACGCAGCCATTTTGATTGCAGCCGTGACTTCCGAGACCTTGTCGCCTGAGGAGATGCGCGAAGTGGTGGATCAGGAACTGAAGCCGCGCCTGGACCGCGTGGACGGCGTGGCGAGCGTGGAAGTGTACGGCGGCAGGGAAAAGAAAATTCTGATTGAAACGGACAGGGACAAAATGTTCGCTTACGGCGTGTCGATCGAGCGAATCATGGACGCCGTCGGTGCGAGCAACGTGACGTTATTGGCCGGAAGTTTTGAGCGCGGCGCTTATGATTTTGCGGTTCGTACCATGGGAACGTTCACAAGCGTGGAGCAAATCGGCGAACTCGGGATTAAAGCCACCCGCCAGGGGTCTATTATTCCGCTCAAGGAAATTGCCGCCGTCAAAGAGGCCTATATGGAACCGGAAGATTATGCCCGGCTCAATCTGGATGACAACATTTCGCTTTATATTAAAAAAGCTTCTTTGGCCAACACCATTAAAGTTGTGAATGAACTCCAATATACCTTGCAGCAGTTCGTCCACGAGCATAAGGACGCCGTTCATGCCGTGGTGGTTTCGGATAAAGCAAAGCTGATCAAACGGGCGATTAACGACGTGCGCGATTCCTTGTTTTTGGGCGTTTTTCTGGTGGCTGCGGTCGTGTATTTTTCCTTGCGCCAATGGATTTTGTCTCTGATCGTGTTAACCACCATTCCGCTGGCTGTGATCTCAACCTTTTTTTTCATGGCCCGGCTGGGTTTGAGCATCAATGTGATGACCTTGAGCGGACTTGCGCTTTCCATCGGCATTTTGGTGGACAGCGCCGTGGTCGTGGTGGAAAACGTTACGAAGAAGAAAGAGGAAGGGCTTTCGCATGAGGAGGCGGTGGTAAAGGGCACGGACGAGGTCTGGCTTCCTCTGCTTGCTTCCCACATGACCAGTTTGTGCGTTTTTCTACCCGTTGTGTTTGTGGATAAGGAAATCCAGCTGATTTATCAAGGGTTTGCCATCGCGGTTTCGCTCGCGCTTACGTTGTCTCATATTGTGGCTGTGACGTTTGTTCCCATGCTTCTCGCCAAGTCCGAACCGCTTCTGAAGCCAAGTCCGCAAACAGCCGCCAGCCGTCCTTCCGTTTTTGAGCGCTGGCACACGCAGTATGACGCCTGGCTCCGGAAAAGTTTTCAATTTCGTCATTTGTTTTTGGCTTCGATCGTTCTTATTTTTCTCTTTTCACTATGGCGGCTTTCCAAGCGGGACATCGATCTTCCAACCCAGCTTGAGGAAAATGAGTTTTCGATTGTGGTATTCCCGCTGGCCGGGGCGAAATTGGACACCAATGATGATGTGGCCAAAAAATTAGAGAACCTTTTAAATGAATATCCGGATGTGGAAATGATTTCGTCCACCATTCAAAAGGACGATTTGCGGCTTTTTGTCCGTTTGAAGCCGCGTGCCAAGCGTCGCCGGTCGAAAGATTCGATCATGGAGGAGGTTCGCGAGAAGGGAAATGAGCTGGCAAAACAGATTCATGACGAATATTCGCTGATTGTCGATGAGGGTGCGGCCAGCGAAGAGTCGAAGAAGCTGGTGATCAATATTTTCGGGCTTGAAAACGACGAGTTGGAACGTCTGGCCCATGAGGCGGCGGGACGAATCAATAAAATTCAAGGTCTTACCAATTTGGTCATGACGGACCTTAGAAAAAGGCCGGAGTACAGCATTGTGGTGGATCGGGCCCGGGCCGCTTCTTACGGCTTGAGCGTCCGGGAAGTGGCTGATTCGGTGCATGCGCAGGTGCGCGGCATGCGGCCCACTAAATTTCACGAACTTTCCAAGGGACTTGAGATTGAAACCATCACGCGTCTTCAACCCATTTACCGGCAGAAAATGGAGGACCTTCAGGATATTTTTGTGGTTTCCCCGGACGAAGGGACTCAAGTCGCCCTCAAACAAATCGCCGGTTTTTATGCCACCCGCGGTCCTCAGACCATTGACCGAAAGGACAAGTACCGTTACGTGTTTTTAAAAGGGGATGTCCATCGGCCGCTGGAAACCGTTGCGCGTGAAGTGAAAGCGGCCCTGAGGGATTTGAAAATGCAGAAGGATTATTTTTGGCGTTTCGGCGGCCGATATGAAGCATTGATTGAGGGGAAGTCTCAGCTTTCGGTCGGCGTGCTTCTTTCCATTGTTTTGATCTACATGGTTCTTTCCTGTTTGTACCAGTCGTACACGGAGCCGCTTTTGATTATGATCGCGATCCCGCTCGGAGCGATCGGCGTTTACGCTGCCCTTTGGTTTACCCATAAGCCCTTGAGTGAGCAGGTGTTTATCGGGTTGATGGTTTTGCTGGGCTATGTGGTGAATAGTTCCGTTATTTTGATCGATCACGTCAATTCGCTCAGGACGGCCGTTCCGGATTTGACGGAGCGCCTGCTCCGTGCCGGCCAAGATCGTCTGCGCCCCATTTTGATTACCACCGGCTCCACCGTGCTCGGTTTTATTCCGATGGCCCTCTCACGCGGAGAATCCAGCGAGTTGTGGGCGCCTTTGGCGATTACCATGATCGGGGGAATTGTGAGCTCAACGGTTTTGACTTTGTTCGTGATCCCGAGTTTTTATCTATGTCTTGAAGATCTGAGAAAATGGTTTGAAAAAATAGGGCCGAGCATCTTTTTCTTATTTTCTAACCGATTTAAGACGGGACTGAACAGGGCCGATAATTAACCGAGTCGAAAGGGGCTTGCCACATGGCGACGACAGAAGAAAACAAACGTTCCATTCAGAATGTGTTGATCAATCATCCGCTGCAGCGCGAGTTTACGCTCGCACTTTTGGCGATCATGATGACGGCGGGTTTTTCGGTGGGGTTCATGATTCATTTGGTGCTCAGAGATTTGACCAAAGGGGTTCCTCCCACGATTTCGCGCCCGACGTTTGAGCAAATCATCTATGATGTGAATTCACAGCTGGTGGTGGGCGCTATTTTAATTATTTTTATCGCGGTCATTGTCACCGGTTTTTTCGGCGTTTTTTTTCTTCACCGCGTGGCCGGCCCCGTGTATCGGTTCCAGATGGTGCTTAACCGCCTCGGGCGCGGGGAGAGCATGAGCGAGATCCGGCTCAGGCACCGGGACTTTTTCCCCGAAACCGCCGATGCCATTAATTTGGTGATCCGTCTGCTCAAACGTCAAGATGTCGTGATTAAGGACGTGCTGGACCTTCTCGCACAGGTGCCTTTAGAGCATTTAACCCCCGCCCTGAAGGGAGAGCTTGAGAAAGTCCGAAAAGAGCTGAAAGAACTGCAAAAGACCCCCTAATTTCTCCTTATTTCGGCCATATCCCTTTCTTGACAGATTCCCCTCTTTTTGCTATCATTTTCATCTAAAATCTGTCCTCATTTTAAAGGAGTGGGCCCGATGTTAGCCCGCTTTTTTTATTTTTAGGGATTTGGCAGCCATTTAAGAAAGATAGGACCTAGGCCATGAACCGGGCGCTTTTGGACATGCTCGAAAACATACAGCGTGAAAAAAACGTCAAAAAAGAAGTGCTCCTCGGGGCGCTTCAGGCGGCGCTGTTGTCCGCTTGCCGCAAGACGTTTTCCAATCCGGATAAAATGGACGTGCAGATTGACCCGGAAACAGCGGATATCCGGCTTTTCGAGGACGGAAAAGAGGTATTCCACGCCGATTTCGGCCGCATTGCCGCCCAAACGGCCAAACAGGTGATTATTCAGAAAATTCGGGAGGCGGAGCGCGAGTCCATTTTTCAAGACTTCACAGACAAGGAAGGTTCCATTGCTACCGGATCCATTCATTGGGTCGACCGCAAAATGGCGATTATAGATCTTGGAAAAACGGAAGGCATTCTTCCCGCCCGCGAGCAATCGCCCAATGACGACTACCGCCAGGGAGAGACCATCAAGGTGTATGTGCTTGAGGTCAAAAAAACGGACCGGGGGCCGGAGGTGATTGTCTCCCGCGCCCATCCGAATTTTGTCAAGAAACTATTTGAGCTGGAAGTTCCCGAGATCCGGGATCACATCGTAGAAATTAAAGCGGTCACCCGCGAGGTCGGTTCCCGGACCAAAATCGCCGTTTATTCCACGGATTCGAAAGTGGATTGCGTCGGTTCCTGTGTCGGCATGCGCGGCCAGAGGGTCAAGAATATCGTGCGGGAAATTGGCGGCGAGAAAATTGATATTGTCCGATGGAATGAAGATCCGGAACAGTATATCCGCAGCGCGTTGAGCCCGGCGGAACTTGTGGAAGTGCGTCTCAACAAAAAGGACAGGGCGGCGGAAATTTTTGTAGCCGACGATCAATTGTCGCTTGCGATCGGGAAGAAAGGGCAAAACGTACGCTTGGCTTCCAAGCTCACCGGGTGGAAACTGGACATTAAAAGCTCCAGCCAAAAAATCCCGCTTTCCGCTCTCAAGGGTGTGGGCGTGAAGACTGAAGAGCTTTTAAAATCCGCCGGCATCGCCAGTTTGAAAGATTTGTTGAAAGCAAGCCCCGAGGAACTTGCCAAAATAGAGGGAATCGGGACCAAGACCGCGGAAAAGCTTATTCAGGCGGCGCATGAAGCCATTTTGGGCGGTGCCAAAAAACCCGCCGAAGAAAAGTCCGGAGAAGAATCTCATGGCGATTAGAAAAAAATCAAAAATCTCACCCGCAAAGGCAAAAGAAAAAACCGTAGCAGCCGCACGGACCAAAATAAAAACAGTTTCTACGCAGACGGCAGCGAAGCAGTCGTCCGAGGCGGCCGTGAAAGAAAAAACTTCGGTTTCGAAGCCAGCAGCGAAAAAACTCGAGATGTTAAAAGCAGAACCCACTTCGAAAATTTTGCAAGCCAAACCGATCGCTGTAAAACCGCAGGTCACGAAAAAGAAAACACCCGCCCCGCCCGTTAAAGCAGCGAAGCAGTCGTCTACGACGACTGCCCAACGGGTGGGACTGTCGTCCGAGACGGCAGTGGCGAAACCCGCGCCGCAGAAAAAAGAAGGACCGGCCATGAAAGTTCAAGTGCCCCCCAAACCGGCCGAAGCACCAAAGCCGTCTCCCAAAGGTTCTTCGCCCGCGCAGGCGCAAGTTGCCGAAGAATCGAAGCCCCAGAAAGCAGCGGCTCCCCCGATTCAGATTGAAATGCCCATTACGGTCGGTGCGCTGGCACGAAAGTTAAATATTCGCGTTTCCGAACTGATCAAGTTATTAATCGGGCTCGGTGTATTTGCCAATGTGAACCAGCTCTTGAATGAAGAAATCATCCGGCGTGTGGCAGGGGTGCTTGGGGTTTCGATTGAGAAGCTCGAAGATAAAGAAGCCGCTTCCATTCTGGAAGATCAGGAGGCGGACTCAAGTCAATTGGAATTGCGGCCTCCCGTGGTCACCATGATGGGTCATGTGGATCACGGCAAAACCAGTCTTTTGGATGCCATTCGCAGCTCTGACGTGGCCTCAAAGGAAGCGGGTCAGATTACCCAGCATATCGGCGCGTACGGGGTGGATATTGCCGGGAAAGGCCATGTGACATTTCTGGATACGCCCGGCCATGAAGCGTTTACGGCCATGCGCTCGCGCGGGGCCAATGTGACGGATGTGGTGGTGCTTGTCGTGGCGGCCGATGACGGCGTGAAGCCGCAAACCATCGAGGCGATCGCGCATGCGCGCGCCGCCGGCTGTCCGATCGTGGTGGCCATGAATAAAAGCGATCTCCCCAATGCGAATCCCGACCGCGTGATGGCCCAATTGCAGAAACTTGATCTGATGCCGGAAGAATGGGGCGGGAAAACCATTTGTGTCAAAGTTTCCGCAAAAACCGGCACGGGAATCAGCCAATTGCTTGAATTATTGCTTTTGGAAGCCGAAGTGTTGGAATTAAAAGCCAATCCCCATCGCTTGGCTCAGGGGACCGTGATTGAAGCGAAGCTGACCAAAGGCCAGGGGAACGTGGTGACGGTTCTTGTCCAGAACGGCACCTTGAAAACGGGCGATCTGATCGTGGTCGGCCCGCATTACGGCAAAATCCGCGCGATGAAAAACGACCGCGGGAAAACAGTCAAGGAAGCGAAACCGTCTTATGCCGTAGAAGTGCTCGGCCTTTCCGGCACGCCGGAAGCGGGCGAGGTATTTAGAGTTGTTCCCGACGAGAAAACAGCGCGAAAAATCGCCGAGAAACGGCTGCTGGAGCTTCGGGAAAAAGCGATCAAGGGTTTTCATACGAAACACCTTTCGCTTGAGGACTTGTACAGCCAAGTTCAGGAAGGCCGTGTCAAGGAGCTCAAGCTGATTGTGAAAGCGGATGTGCAGGGTTCCGCTGAGGCGCTCACACAATCTTTGGAACAAGCCAGTTCCGAAAAAATCCAGATCCGTGTGATTCACGGCGGCGTCGGCGGAATTAACGAATCCGACATTATGCTGGCCACCGCCTCCGATGCAATTGTGATCGGCTTTCATGTGAAGCCGGATGAGCGGGCGGAAGCTTTGGCTGAAAAAGAAGGGGTGGACATTCGGCTCTATAAAATTATTTACGAAGCGATCGAGGATGTGCGCAAAGCAATGGAAGGGCTTCTTGAGCCGACGCTCAAAGAAGTGGTGGAAGGACGGACGGAAATACGCCAGATTTTCCAGTCCTCAAAAATCGGGAAGATCGGCGGCGCGTGGGTTCAAAAAGGCAAAATCGCCCGGAATCATCAAGTGCGCGTGTTGCGCAACAACATCATTGTATTTGAAGGAAAGCTCAGTTCGCTCAAGCGGTTCAAAGACGACGTGCGTGAAGTACAGGAAGGTTATGACTGCGGCGTGGTCGTCTCCGGCTTTGACGCTTTGCAAGTGGGTGATGTGATTGAGTCGTACCGGATTGAAAAGGTGGCAGGCAAATTAACCTGATATGAGCTCTGTGACCATCGGTGTCATGCGTTTGGATCTGCGCTTTCCCGAGCCGCAGTCGCTTAAAGGAAAAAGAATGCTGCTCAAAAGTTTGACGGACCGAACGCGCAAACAATTTAATGTGGCCGTTTCCGAGCTGGACGGAATGGATTTGTGGCAGACCAGTTTGATTGCGGTCGCGTCGGTGGCGCGAGATTCGGCACGCGTCCATCAGATTTTATCGCATGTGCTTGAATTTATCCGCAAAGAACGAAATGTGGAAGTCATCAAGGAAAGTTTGGAGCTATTTTGAGCCCTCAATGGTTTTTCGAGGGCTCACCCCAGCCCCATAGGGGCGTGGGGTTACCTTAGAAAGGTGAAATGGTATTTTAACGATGCAGTCCAAGCGCGCCGCGCGCGCCGCGGCTTTGATTCAGGAACATTTGGCGTATGTGCTCGCTTATCGGATCCGGGATCCGCGCGTGGGGTTTGCCACCGTCACGCATGTGGAGCTCAGCGACGATTTGAAATATGCCCGCGTTTTTTACAGCGTCATGGGCGATGAGACCCAAAAGCAGAAAACGGCCGTGGGTTTGGAGCAAGCAAAGGGATTTCTTCAGAAGGGCCTGGGCGAACATTTGAAACTGCGTTTTACGCCGCATCTGGATTTTTTACTGGACGATTCTTTTGAGCAGGGTATGAAAATCGACGGAATCATACAAAAATTAAATGAAGAAAAGCAAAATCATTTCTAATCATTCGCTTGCGTCTTCGCTGCCGTCTCAGGCGGCCGCTTCGCTGGCCGGTTTCTGCAAGGCCTTGAAGCAAAAGAAGAATATTCTTTTGGCGTCGCACGTCAATCCGGAAGGGGACGCCATCGGTTCGGTTTTGGCATTGGAGTCGCTCCTCAGGCGTCTTGGCAAAAAAACCATGGTGGCCTGTGAAGACGTTTTCCCTAGCCGCCTGAGATGTCTTCCGAGTGATCGCTGGAACCGGGCTCAGGACATCCCGGCGGGCAAGACGTTCGATGCTTTGGTGGTGGCTGACTGCCCGACTTTGGAGCGGATCGGCGCCGTTCAAAATTTAATCGGGCCCCAGACGGAAATTTTTAATATCGATCATCATGTGACAAACACGCTGTTCGGGCATTTCAATTACATTCATCCGCAGGCGGCCGCGTGCGGGGAAGTGGTGTATGACATTTTCCGGCATTTCAAGATGAAGATTAAAAAAGAAGAGGCCACCGCGCTTTATGTGGCCATTACCACGGATACGGGCTCGTTTAAATACAGCAATGCGACGGTAAAATCACATAAAATCGCTTCCGAACTGATTCAGACCGGAATCGATGTTGAAAAAATCAGCGACGAGCTTTATGCCACCTATTCCCTTGAAAAAATACAATTGTATAGTCTTTTGCTGGCCAAAGTCCGCACGGATCGTCAGGGGACGATTGCCTGGGTGGAATTGACCCGTGATGATTTGAAACGTTCGGGCGGAAGCTATGAAGACAGCGAAGGGTTTATTGATTTCTTAAAGTATTTGCGTGAAGTTCGGTTTGCATTTCTGCTCACCGAACTCGAAGCGCCCCCTCCGGGGAAAGCGCGCGTGTCTTTTCGTTCCAAGGGCGGTTATGATGTCGCTAAAATCGCGGCTTATTTCGGAGGCGGAGGCCATAAAAAGGCGGCCGGATGCACCGTGGCCGGAGCTCTTTCGGAAGTGACCCAAAAAATATTGGAGCGCATTTATGATGCGTTTGAAAATCAGAATTCTAAGGAAAAGGTCCGATGAAAACACTTGAGCGACCGGCAGACGGTTTTCGAACAGACATTCACGGAGTTCTGGTCGTGGACAAAGAAAAGGGATGGACGTCGCATGATGTTTGCGCTTTTGTCCGAAGCCGTTTCCGCCTTTCCAAAGTCGGCCATGCGGGCACGCTGGATCCAATGGCCACTGGAGTGCTTGTCGTTTTGCTCGGCAATGCGACCAAACGGTCCCAGGCGCTTTCTTCCTGCGACAAAGATTATTTCGGAACTGTTCGGCTCGGGATTCAAACCGATACGCACGACATTACGGGGAAAATGTTGAAAGAGGGAAATTGGGATTCACTTTCCGGCGATCGAATCCAAGAGGTGTTTCGCCAGTTCACGGGCCAGCTCGAGCAGACGCCGCCCATGGTTTCGGCATTGAAGCACAAAGGGGTCCGGCTGTACAAAATTGCGCGGGCCGGGAAAACCGTGGAGCGTCCCAAGCGGCTTGTCACGGTACATGAATTGAGGATTGAAGAGATCCAACTGCCGGAAATTCATTTTTTCGCCCGCGTCTCCAAGGGGACGTACTTGCGGACACTGTTCAATGACCTGGGGGAACAATTGGGGTCGTTTGCGGTTTTGTCCGAACTGAGAAGGGTTCGGAGCGGGAGCTTCCGAATCGAAGATGCGGTAACGGTCGGTGCGCTTCGGAAACTGGCCAAAGAGGAGCTCCTCCAGCTGATTCGCCGGCCGATTGCAGCAGCGTAATGCTCATTGTTACCGATTTAAGCAGTTTTGATAAGCGTTCTTGTCCTGATTTGGTGGTAGCGCTCGGCAATTTTGACGGCGTGCATTTGGGGCATCACGAGATTTTGCGTCTCATCCGTTCACGCGCTCGCAAGCTCGGAGGGCGGGCGGGTGTGTTTACGTTTCGCGAGCACCCTCAGCGGGTGTTGCATGCCGAAGAAAAGCCGGCAATTTTGACATCGCTCGTTCATAAATTATATTTATTGAACCGGACCGGCATTGATTTGTGTTTTTTGATGGAGTTCACCGAGCAACTTTCTTTGAAAAGCCCGGAGGCGTTTGTGCGCGAGATTTTACTCGGTTCCGTCGGCGCGCGTGAAATTTGTATGGGATTTAACGCCCGTTTCGGGCACAATCGCATAGGGGACAGTCGATTGATGAAACAGCTGGCCGAAACCGACGGGTTTGTGTTTCATGAAGCACCTCCATTTCAGCTGGAAGATACCGTGATTTCAAGCAGTGCGATCCGGACGCAAGTGCGGGCGGGAAAGCTTGACGAAGCCGCGCGGTTTTTGGGCCGTCCCTATTCGTTTTTTGGAACGGTGGTCACGGGCGCTGGGCGCGGAAAAGCGCTTGGGTTCCCGACCGCCAATCTGGATCCGCATAGCGAGGTGATGCCGCCCGAAGGAGTGTATGTGTGCTGGGTCCGGGCGCTGGATTGCGAGCTTAAGGCGGCAGACAAGGGATTGACCGAACTTCGGGTACGGGAAGAGTCAAAGCGTTTCCAAGCCCTTTTAAATTACGGCATCCGGCCGACATTTGGAGGCATCGGAAAAGCGGTGCCGGAAGTATATATTTTGGATTTTAAGGGTGATCTTTCGAACAAAACAGTTGAAGTCGTGATCGGCGCGCGTTTACGCTCAGAGCGGAAATTTCCAGATCACCGGGCGCTCGTCAAGCAGATCGAAGACGATAAAATTCAAGCCCGAAAGTGGTTTGAACAGAACAAATGAGATCCGCCGCAAAGCGCGGCGGATTCAATTCGCGCAAGCAACTTACGGGACGTAAGGGGTGCGTTCCTTGAAGGAGGAAGTATGTCACTTACAAAGGAAAAGAAAACAGCCGTCATTAAAAAGTTTCAGAAAGGCGCCAAAGACAGCGGTTCCTGCGAAGTGCAGATCGCTTTGTTGACGACCCGGATCAATGAGCTGACGCAGCATTTCAAAACCCATGTCAAAGACCATCATTCCAGATTCGGTCTTATTCGGATGGTTGAACGGCGGAAGCGGCTTTTGAAGTATTTGGAACGGGAATACCCCGTGCGTTATCAGACGCTCATTAAAGAACTGGATTTGAGAAAATGACTGCGCAAAAAACCGCGCAGTCATCCTGAGGGCCGAAGGCCCGAAGGATCTAGCGACTAAAGAAAGAACAGGTGAAAAGAACATGACCACACGAATGAGCACGAAATTAGGCCAAACCGAAATTATTTTAGAAACCGGACGCATGGCAAAGCAATCCGACGCCGCTGTGCTGGTGCAAATGGGCGGGACTGTGGTGTTGACCACCGCCGTAGGCGCAAAGGAGCTGGACGAGGAGCGGGATTTTTTCCCGCTCACGGTGGATTACCGCGAAAAAACGTACGCCGCGGGCAAAATCCCGGGCGGCTTTTTCAAGCGCGAAGGACGGCCCACGGAAAAGGAAATTTTGACCTCCCGGCTGATCGACCGTCCCTTAAGACCTCTTTTTCCGGAGCATTATTTAAATGAGGTACAGATCATGTCTACCGTTCTTTCGGCGGACGGTGAGAACAACCCGGATCTTTTGGCCATTCTGGGCGCTTCGGCTGCGCTCATGATTTCGCCCATTCCGTATCACATCCCGATCGGGGCCGTCCGCATCGGGCGGGTGAAAGATGCCTGGGTGGTCAATCCCACCTACGCCCAGCTTGAGGAAAGTTCGCTTGATCTCGTTGTGGCGGCGACAAAAGAGAATGTGATGATGATCGAAGGCGGAGCCGAAGAAATTCTAGAAGATCAAATGCTGGAAGCGATCGGGCTCGCACGCGACCAAATCAAAACGCTGGTGGATGTGCAGCAAAAACTGGTTGAACTTGCCGGGAAACCGAAAGACAAAGTGGAGCCCAAGATTGTTTCGGATGAAATCCGGAAAAAAGTGGAAAAACACGCGAAAGACAAGTTTCTTGAAATCTTCCGCTTAAAGACAAAGGAAAAGCGCAATGAGGGCCGCGGCGCTCTTTATAAAGAAGTACTCGGCCTTTTTGATGCGACAGACCCAAAGTTTAACGCAAGGCATGTCAAAACGGTATATGATCAGCTGGAAGAAAATGCGGTTCGTTCGCTTATCTTGGATCACAATCAGCGGCCGGACGGGCGCGGATTTAAAGAATTCCGCACGGTGACTTGCGAAGTAGGCGTGCTCCCGAGAACGCATGGTTCCGCGCTTTTCACGCGCGGTGAAACCCAGTCGCTTTCGGTTGCAACGCTGGGGACCAGCCGCGATGAACAGAAAATCGATGCTTTGGAAGGTGAGATTTTCAAGCGGTTCATGCTGCATTATAATTTCCCCCCTTTCAGCGTCGGAGAAATCGGCCCGAACCGCGGCCCCGGGCGGCGCGAGATCGGGCATGGCGCATTGGCCGAGAGGGCGCTACGGTCTGTCATGCCGACAGAAGAAGAATTTCCTTATGCCGTGCGTTTGGTTTCCGATATTTTGGAATCCAACGGTTCCAGCTCGATGGCCACGGTGTGCGGCGGAACGCTTGCCCTCATGGATGCCGGTGTTCCGATCAAAGAGCCGGTCAGCGGAGTAGCCATGGGATTGGTCAAAGAAGGAGCCAAGTGGAAAGTGCTGACCGATATTGCCGGCGTTGAGGACCATTTGGGCGACATGGATTTTAAAGTGGCCGGCACGCGCAAGGGAATTACCGCCATTCAAATGGACATTAAAATCGGCGGGGTCACCGGAGAAATTTTAAAGACGGCGCTTCAAGACGCCAAGGAAGCCCGGCTGAGCATCCTCGATATTATGGTGAAAACCATTTCCTCGCCGCGCGAGGAACTTTCGGCTTATGCGCCGCGCATCACCATGCTTCGCATCAACCCCGCAAAAATCGGCGAACTCATCGGCCCCGGCGGTAAAAACATACGCAAAATCATCGAGGAAAGCGGGGCTTCGATTGACATCGAAGATGACGGTCGCGTGCTCGTAGCGTCAAGCGACCCCAAGGCCTCCAAGCTCGCGATTGAGCGCATCAGCGCGATCGCCGAAGAAGCGGAAATCGGGAAAATTTATCAGGGAAAGGCAAAACGTATTATGGCCTTTGGCGTGTTCTGTGAAATTATGCCTGGGACGGAAGGCCTGGTCCATATTTCTGAACTTGCGGAAGGGTATGTGAAGAAGGTGGAAGACCACGTCAAGATCGGCGACGTGTTCCCGGTCAAGGTGGTCGGAATCGATGATCAAGGAAGGATTAATTTAAGCCGGAAACAGGCCATGAAGGTGCTTGACCCGCAGCAGTCCTAATGTTCCGGTAAACGTTATGTCCGTTGAGTCCGTTGAAATCGCCATCAAGCGTTTCCCCCATCATGACAGCTTAGAACTTCCTGTCTACAAGAGTCACGGCTCAAGTGGTATGGATTTGCAGGCCGCAGTTGATCATGACCTTGTGGTTCAACCGGGGGAGCGTGTTTTAGTTCCTACCGGTCTTGCCATCGGGCTCCCTCCCGGTTTTGAAGCCCAGATCCGGCCCCGAAGCGGCCTCGCCATTCACAGCGGAATCGGCCTCCTGAATGCACCGGGCACCATTGATTCCGATTATCGCGGGGAAATTAAAATCATTTTGATTAATTTGGGCCAGGCGCCTTTTATTGTTAAAAGAGGGCTCAGAATCGCCCAAATGGTGATTGCCCGCTGCGTGGCCGCGGATTTCAAGATTGTGTCCGATTTGGACGTTACACTAAGAAATGACGGCGGTTTTGGGCATACGGGGCTCTAACGCGGTTCGGGAGCTTGAATGAAAGCCAAAAAACTTAAAGAAGAACGCATCAACGAAGCGATCGGAATCCTTTTTCTTTTGGTCGGGATTTACACCTTTGTCGCGCTTTTGTTTTACCATCCGAACGATTCTGCCTTTTACACCTCTTACCCCAATAAGCCCTTTCGCAATGTGACGGGCGTGATTGGGGCCCAATGGTCTTATCTGCTCCATTTTTCGCTCGGTTGGAGCTCGTACAGCATCCCCGTACTGTTTTTATTTTGGGCCAGCTGCTTTTTTCTCCAAAAAGTCCCCTCCAAAAAATGGGTGGAATTTGCCGGCATCGGGATTGCCATCGCGGCATGTGCCACCTTGTTCAGTCTTTTCGTTCAGGAATCCTGGAAAGTTTCTGCGGGCGGGGTGGTGGGCTATTTTGCCGCTTCGAATTTGACGAAGTATTTCGGGATAGCGGGCGCGTTTTTTATCTCCATTTCGTGTCTCGGGATCGCGCTCCTGGTAGCCACTGACTTTTTGATTTATCCGTGGCTGGAACGTTTATGGAAATGGGGGGCGGAATCCGCCGAGAAGGCAAATTTTAGTTGGAATGCGAAAAAGACGTTTGTGAAACTGCCGAAACCGCTTGTGAAAAATCAGCTCAAGGAAAAACTCGCGGCATCGGACGGCCCCAAGGTCAAGAAATACAAAGAAGAACCCTCACCGGTCCCGGCTTCATCGCGGCTTGAGGCCAAAGATTTGGAAGCGGAAGCGTCGTTATTGAAACAGATTTCGGCGCGGATTCCAGCCATTAAAAAAGCGCAACCTGCCATCGAGGAGAAAAAAGAAATAAAAAAACAGCCGGTTGAGGAAATTTCAATTTCCGTGCCGGCAAATGAACTGGCCGCGAATTACCGCCTGCCGGACATTGATTTGCTGACGGTCCCGCAGGGCAAGAGAGCGGCCATTCAGGACGATTTGCAAGGCAATGCGCGTATTTTGGAGGAAACGCTCAGGGATTTCGGCATTGAAGTGAAAGTGACGGAAATCGAACAAGGTCCTGTAATCACCCGTTATGAAGTTCTTCCGGCCCCGGGCGTTAAAGTAAATCGAATCGTGAGTCTGGGGGACGACCTTGCGCTCGCCTTAAAGTCGACCAGCGTTCATTTTCTCGCCCCCATTCCGGGGAAAGCCGCGGTCGGGATCGAAATCCCGAACTCAAGCACGGCCACGGTTTATTTAAAAGAAGTGCTCGATTCCCGCGAATTTCGCGAAAAAAAGTACGAGCTGCCGCTTCTTTTAGGCAAAGACACGAGCGGGAAACCCCTCATTGCCGATTTGACCGAAATGCCGCATTTATTAATTGCCGGTGCCACCGGAAGCGGAAAAACCGTCTGCGTCAATTCGCTGATCGCGGGCCTTATTTTCAACAAATTGCCGACGGAACTGAAGTTCGTCATGGTAGACCCCAAAATGGTGGAAATGGCCGTGTATAAGGACGTTCCGCACATGCTGGCGCCCGTGGTGACGGAGGTCAGGAAAGCGGGTGCGACGCTCAACTGGCTTGTGGCCGAAATGGAGAAGCGCTACAAAATATTCGCCACCTGCGGTACGCGGAATATTCAGGCATTTAATCAACGGCCCGCCAAAGAGATCAAAGAAACTTCAGACGGAATACCGGTTCCGGGTTATCTGCCGTATATCGTATTAATCATTGACGAACTCGCCGATTTAATGGCGGTGGCCCAGGACAAGGTAGAGTCCGCCATTACGCGCCTGGCGCAGCTTTCGCGCGCGGTGGGAATTCATTTGATTCTGGCCACCCAGCGGCCGTCGGTGGATGTGATTACGGGCGTTATCAAAGCCAATTTTCCCGCCCGGATTTCGTTCAAAGTAGCTTCCAAGGTGGATTCCAGGACCGTGCTGGACGCGAACGGAGCGGACAAGCTTCTGGGAAAAGGAGACATGCTGTTTTTGAAACCGGGGGAGTCAAAACCCATTCGCGGGCAGTCCACCTTTATTTCCGACGAGGAGATCAGTAAAGCCGTTCACTTCATTAAAGCCCAGCAGGGGCCGCAGTATCTTTCAGAGCTTGAGGCCATTCACAAAGGCGGCGCTTCCGTTCACGTGGCGGACAAGGATGAGCTTTATGATGAAGCGGTGCGGGTGGTTTTGGAAACGCGCCAGGCCTCCGTCTCGGTGCTTCAGCGCAAATTGCGTTTGGGTTATGGCCGCGCCGCGCGCATTATTGATATGATGGAACAGGAAGGGGTGGTGGGGCCTTTTCAGGGAGCCAAACCGCGCGAAATCCTGGTCGACAAAATCGAACCCGTTGCCGAATCCTCCGCTCAAGAATCTTCCGCGTAAAGTTCACAAAAAGTGAAAATGATTACAGCGGCGGGAATTTGCCGCAGGGCACCGGCGGTTTATTCGCTCCAGCGGCGAATAACCGCCTGTGCTCTCGCCATTCGAACTCGCCAAAAAACGGCGAGACCAAGCTTCGAATGGCTCCGAGAACTACCCTGCGACGAAATTCCCGCCGCCAATAGTGATTAAAGCAGGGTAGGCAAAAACCTTTTCCCGAAGCGAATAGCGAATCTTTGTCGACTGCTTCGGAACGTTTCGTTAAATCGCAGCGAAGCAGTCGTCGTAGACGGCAAGGGAGCGGCCGAATCCTAAATGGTTCGGCCGAGGGCTCCCGCGATTTACGAAATCATTCCGAGGAGACAAAATTCGCGTTAGCGAGGGGGAAAATAGTTGTGAAACCTATGAAGCCTATCTATGGGCGTTTGTTTCACGCCTGTGATATGATAAACGCTTCAAAGGAGCTTATCTGATGACGCAAAAGGGAATTGAGACGGTTGAGCAAACCGGGAAACGGTTAGCGGTCGGCATGCTTTCTTTAGGATGCCCGAAAACGCTGGTCGATAGTGAACTGATCTTGGGATTGCTCAATCCCGCGCGCTATGAGGTCGCTAAAGAAATCACCGATTGCGATATTGCGCTGCTGAATACCTGTTCGTTTATTGAAGAAGCGAAACAGGAATCAATTGATTACATTCTAAAACTGGCCGAACTCAAGAAGGAAGGCCGCATTAAAGCGCTGGTCGTCCTCGGTTGTCTTGTTCAACGTTATGCCAAAGAGCTTGAGCGGGAACTGGGTGAGGTGGACGCCTTTATGGGGACGGGGGATTATCAAGCGCTGAATACGGTATTGGATCAGGTGGTGGCCAAAAAGCGTATTTCCCATGTCGGTTCCGCGCCCGGCTTTCTTTACACTTCCGAAATCGGCCGTATTCCGCTGACCCCGCTTCACACCCGCTATATTAAAATTTCGGAAGGATGCGATCACAACTGCTCTTTTTGCACCATTCCGTCATTCCGCGGCCGCCATCGTTCCCGGAATTTTTGGGACATTGTCGAAGAAGCCCGTCGTTTGGTGGATCAAGGGGCGCGGGAGCTGGTGCTTACGGGGCAGGACACGACTTATTACGGCCGCGACACGGAAAAAAAGTTCCTGCTTCCCCAACTGCTTTGGGAACTGAATAAAATCAAGCATTTGAAGTGGATACGGCTTTTGTATCTGTATCCTTCTTTTGTGAATGAACCGCTGATCGAGGCCATCGCAGGGCTTGAAAAGGTCTGTCATTATGTCGATATGCCGCTTCAGCATGTGAGTGATCCCATGCTGTCCGCCATGAAGCGCGGGATGACCAAGACCGGCACATATCAATTGATTGAGCAATTGCGCAAACGCATTTCCGATCTTTCCATCCGCACGACATTTATTGTCGGGTTTCCCGGAGAGGGGGAAGCGGAGTTTCAGGAGCTGCTTGAATTCATGAGCCGGGCGCGTTTCGACCGGCTCGGTATTTTTATGTACTCTCAGGAGGATGGCTCCGCCGCCGCTTCCTTCTCCAACCAGATGCCTCAGCGGATCAAGGAAAAACGATTTCACGCGGCCATGGCCCTTCAGCAGAGCATTTCGGAGGAAAATAACAAACGTTTGATGGGCAGGACATTTTCGGTTTTAATCGAGGGGAGGGATGAGCAAAATCCATTGCTTTACCGCGGCCGCAGTTTCATGGATGCGCCTGAAGTGGACGGCCTTTGTTATGTGCGTATGCCGAAAAAGGGGGCGGTATTGAAACCGGGTGACTTTGTCCAGGCCGTGGTCACGGAAGCGAAAGCGTATGACCTGATGACCCGATATCTTTGCACCGAAACCGACCCATCGTAATGGTGACGCCCAATCAATTAACCGCTTTCCGTATTGTACTGGCCTTGCTCATTCCTGTTTTTATTCTCGAACGTTCGCTTGTCTCCGAGCTGGCCGCTTTGTTTGCTTTTATTACGGCCTGCGTCACGGACTGGTGGGACGGCCATATCGCCAGGCGGGATTCCATGATCACGCCCCTCGGGCAAATCATAGATCCGCTCGCCGACAAAATGCTGATACTCGGCGCCATGCTTTTTTTCGCTTGGATCGGGCTTTACGGATACGGCTGGATTTTTTTGATTGTGGCCCGTGAGCTCGGAGTGACCGCGACGCGGGTCGTGTTGCTGCAAAAGGGGAAGGTAATTCCCGCGGAGCAGGCCGGGAAAATTAAATTTGGGTTTCAAGTGGGCTCCATTTCGGCCACGTTTGTTTATCTGCTTCTTTTTGACCATTTCCAAGGGCCGTGGCTTCCGTGGTTCGGCGCCGTTCATTATCTCGGAATCATTTTGGCCAACGTGATTACGGTTTATTCGGGGCTTATTTTTTTCTATCAACTCGCGCGAAAATAACAAGTAAGCGATGCAAAACAAATGGGCTCATAGAATCGCCACGGTGGGGCATATCGGCTGTCTTCCGCGTGCTCCGGGAACCTGGGGGACGCTGAGCGCGCTTCCCGTCATTTTTTTGCTCCATTCGCGGCCGGGAGCGCTCGCCGCCGTTACGACTTTTATTTTTCTTTTGGGACTTTGGTCGAGCCGGGTGGTTTCAAACGATACGAACCGGCCGGACCCGCAGCATGTCGTCATTGACGAAGTGTGCGGAATGCTGGTCAGTTTTTTGTGGATTCCGGCGACTTGGCAGAGGATTATGCTTGGATTTCTCTTATTTCGCTTCTTCGACATTGTGAAACCGCCGCCCGCAAGGGCTTTGGAGCGCCTCCCCGGAGGGTTCGGGGTAATGCTGGATGATGTGATGGCCGGTATTTATGTGCAGATGTTATTGCGCTTAGGAATGATGTATGCCCACCTGTGAAATTCTGACCATCGGTTCCGAGCTGGTCAGCGGAAAAACACTGAATACAAACGCCCATTTTTTATCCAAAGAAGTGAGCCAACTCAACATTGAAGTCACGCGTCATGCAAGCTGCAGGGATATTGAGCGGGATATTTTAGATGCGCTTCGTCAGGCCTACGCGCGCGCGGACCTTATTTTTGTGGTCGGGGGGCTCGGGCCCACACCGGATGATATCACCCGCGAAACCATCGCAAAATTTTTTCATTCCGGCCTCGCTTTTGATCGAAAACAATACGCCCGCATTGTCCGATATTTTAAGAAAAAGGGCGAAAAAATCCCTTTTATTACGAAACGGGAAGCTCATTTTCCTCAAGCGGCCACACCGCTCGTAAACCGCTTCGGCCTCGCTTTGGGGTTTTACGTTCGCCGATACGGAAAACTTTTAATTGCGCTTCCCGGAGTTCCCTCGGAGCTGGTTGGAATGTTTCAGACTTCCGTGGGTTCCTTGATCCGGCGAGTTTTTCCCGTCCGTGCTCCGGTCTACACTGTAGAGGCGCGGATTGCCGGACTTTATGAAACCCAAATTATGGAAAAGCTTGGGTCTGGGTTTTTTAAAAACAGGGTGTTCGATTTCGGGATTTACCCGGAAATCGGGGAAGTGACCATTCGGCTCAAAATGAAGGATAAAAAATTAGCAACTATTCTCCGGCGCGAACTTTGCCGCAAACTCGGGCGCTGGATTTATGGTTTTGGTTCCGAACCGCTTCCCCAAATCGTAGGAGAAAAATTCACAAAGGCAAGAAAAACGCTCGCAGTGGCCGAAAGTTGCACCGGCGGTTTCCTCGCCAAGTGTTTAACCGATTATGCAGGCGCTTCACGATATTTCCTGGGAGGTCTGGTGGCTTATTCCAATGAGGTGAAAAAGGTCGCGCTTGGAATTCCCAAAAAAATAATTCAGTCAGAGGGTGCGGTCTCCGGCGAAGTGGCTAAGCGCATGGCGGAAGAAATACGAAAACGAAACAAGGCATCCGTCGGCCTAAGCATTACGGGAATCGCGGGGCCTTCCGGCGGAAGTGCCCGAAAACCGATGGGCCTTGTGTTTGTTGCGCTTTCGGACCGCAAAAAAACAACTGCTTTTCAATTCCGTTTTTCAGGCAGCCGCGCGGGCGTCCGGCTTCATGCGGTTCAAAAAGCGTGCTGGCTTCTTTTGGAATGGCTCAAAAAGAACGGGTAAGAACGTTTCTGGCCATTGAATTGCAAGACGCACTTAAGGAAGAAGCGTCTTTAGCGATGGAACCGATTCGTTCGAAAAATCCTCACTTTCGATTTATTCCTCCCCAAAATTGGCATTTAACCCTTCATTTTTTTGGATCTCTTTCTCCGGAAACGCTTGAGGAAGTGAAAAAGAACTTGAAAGATGCCGTCCGCAAAGTAGTGCCTTTTTCAATTTGCTTAAAAGGTTTGGGCGTGTTTCCGTCGGAACGCGCTCCCCGCGTGCTTTGGATTGGCGTGGAAGGAGCCGGCGATCCGCTCGCGCGCTTAAAGGGGGAAATCGACGCCGCGGTCTTAAAAACAGGCCTTCCCGTCGAAGAAAGAAAGTTTCATCCCCATTTGACCGTCGCGCGGGTCCGGGAAGAGAGGAATCAAAAAGAAGTATTGTTTGATTCGTTTTCGTTTGCCGGCAAAATACGCCAAACGGTTGATCATCTCACTCTGTTTCGAAGCGAGTTGCTTCGCGGCGGAGCCAAATACACCGTTTTGGACACGATCCCGTTCAAATCTTAAGAGGGGCGAGAACCGCCGTTCGGCATCGGCGGTTCGGCCGCTCCAGCGGCGGCCGACCGCCTGCGCTCTCGCCGTTCCGATCCGCCTTCGGCGGAACCGAGCTCGGAACGGCTGCGAGAGCTGCCTCACGTCAGTCCTCGCCCTCTTTAACTGTTGGGGCTTTCTAAAGACTGAAATAAACCCTGGAAATTATCGATTTTGAGGTCTCCTTAACTTGCAGGTTATTTCCGGCCAAGTTATACTTTTACTGGGATTCCAAAACGTATTAACCTGTTGCCGGTCAATGATTTGAGGAGACGCCCGTGAAAAAACTCGGTGAAATTTTAATTGAGCAGGGAACGATTGTGCCCCGCCAGCTGGAGCAGGCGCTTGAACGGCAAAAACGGGAGCCGGGAAAGCTTTTAGGCAAGGTCATGATCGAAATGGGCCATGTGTCCGAAGAAGACATTGTGGTGGCGCTCGCCACGCAATTTAATATTCCGTATCTTCCCATCGCGAATTTTTCCGTGGATGAAAAGGTGAAGAAATTACTACCCCCCGAGTTAATCCGCAAACACCTCTGCGTTCCGCTTGACCGGATCGGAGATTTGTTTACGGTGGCGATCGCAGATCCGACGAATGAAGAAGCCATCCGCGAGATCGAACAGGCGACACACTGTAAAGTTCAAACATTTGTTGCGACTGTCTCCGAAATCACAAATGTGATTCAGCAATCGTTTGGCCTGACGGTTGACGGTTCGGCAAAGACCCAACCAACGTCAAACCCATGACCAATAGGGGAGCTTCCATGTCCCTTGATGCGACAAATGAACGGCTGCTGAAAAAAATAGTCGCAAAAAAACTGCTCAAAGAAAGCGACGCAGCGCTGCTCCTTAACGAAAAAGCCAATACCCAGCAAACACTTGTGGAAACGATTTTGCACCGCAAGCTTGTGACGGAAGAATCGCTGTGTTCGTTTTTGGCCAATGAATTTAAATGCCCCATCGTCAAACTTTCCGTCTTCATCCCTTCCCAGGAAGCGCTTAATTTGATTCCGGCCAATTTTGCCCATAAAAACCGCGTGATTCCCGTCTCTTTTGAAAACCGGTCTCTTACGGTTGCGATGGAACGTCCGGATGACCTCCAATTGATCGACGATTTGCAGGCCATTACCGATATGCGGATTCGGGTAGCGGTTGCGTTCCCGAGTGAAATGACGCGTGCGCTGGAACGGTATTATGGAGCCAAAGGGGCGCCCCTATTGCCGCCGGCCGGAGAAAGCATTGAGGATTTGATTCGTATTGTACAGGAATCCAAGGCCAGCGAGAGGGAAGTAAAAACAGTGGAACTGCTGAAGCAGGCGCAGGAAACCCCCGTCATCAAAATTGCCAACTTGCTGATGGTGGAGGCCATTCGGCGAAGAGCCAGTGACCTTTTTATTGAACCGTGGGAAAACTCCGTACGGGTCCGCTGCCGCGTGGACGGGCTTTTGGAAGAGGTGCCGCCCCCGCCCAAAGCCGTGGGTTCGGCGCTTGTGTCCCGCTTCAAGGTAATGAGCCAGTTGGACATCGCCGAGCGGCGCATCCCACAGGACGGGCGGTTCCGCATCCGCGTCCAAAACCGGGAAGTGGACGTGCGTGTCTCGATTCTACCCACCGGTTTCGGAGAAAAAGTGTGTCTGAGAATTTTGGATAAAAAGGCGCAAGCGCAAAGTTTGGAGCGATTGGGATTTACCGTTTTGGAGCAGGACACCATCAAATCATGCGCCGTCAAGCCGCACGGGATGATTTTGGTGACCGGACCTACCGGAAGCGGTAAAACGACCACGCTTTACTCCATTCTCAAGTTTTTGGATTCACCCGAGAAAAACATTACGACGGTTGAAGACCCGGTGGAGTATCAAGTGGACGGGATCAATCAGGTGAATGTCCGCGAATCCATCGGGCTCACGTTTCCGGCTTCACTCCGGTCGATTTTACGCCAAGACCCCGACATCATTTTAATCGGGGAAATACGCGATCTGACGACCATGGACATCGCGATCAAGGCCGCCTTAACGGGGCATTTGGTATTGAGCACGCTTCATACCAATGATACCGCAACCACCATTGCGCGCATTCTCAATATGGGAATTGAGCCGTTCCTGATCACTTCGTCCGTGCTCATGATTTCGGCCCAGCGCCTCGTGCGCCGCTTGTGCCAGGAGTGCAAGGCCGAGTATGTGCCGGACGCGAAGTTTTTAAAACGGCTGGAACTGGCGGACGGGAAGCATACTTTTTTCAAACCAGCAGGGTGCGGAAAATGCCGTTCGAGCGGATATGCGGGCCGGAGCGTGATCACGGAATTAATGCTGCTGACCTCCCATATCAAGGACATGATTGTGGCGCGGGCCGGCGCCGATGAGATCAAGAAAGCGGCAAGACAGGAAGGAATGAATACGCTGAGAGAGAGCGCGATTCAAAAAGCCCTTGCAGGGGAAACATCGCTGGATGAAGTATTCCGGGTGACGGCGATGGACACGGCGCTCGCGGAAGGAGACGAATAAGATGAAAGCCGCTTATTCTCCCACTCTGGTTGAGATTCTTAAAAAATCGCATGCGGTTTCTGCCGAGAACTTGAAGCACGCCCAAGAGCTTCAAAAGCAAACGGGGAAAAAGTTAATTCATATTTTGGTGGATGAGGGGATGCTGAACGAAAAAGAGCTGACGATTTTGCTCAGTTCCACCCTCGGGATCCCCGCGTTAAACTTAAATTCGTATCGCGTCAATCCCGCAGTGGTGAAACTCATCCCGAGGAAAATCGCGGAGCGTTACGAACTTTTTCCGCTGGCCCATATCGGCGAATCCATTACGGTGGCCATGAGTGATCCGCTCGATGTGTATGCGCTCGATGATGTGAAGCAGATCACTCATTGCAAGGTGTGCCCCGTCATTTCACCTTCCAAAGACATTCAGTCGGCCATTGAAAATTATTATTCCGAAACGGTCAATTTCGATGAATTGATGGAGGATTTGGATCCGGATTCGGTGGAAGTGATCACCACCGCTCCGGGCAGGGAGGTTGCGGAAGAAAGCACGTCTCCGGCTGACGATGCGCCCGTGATCCGCATGGTGAATTTGATTTTGCAGGAGGCCATTAAAAGCCGCGCCTCGGACATACACTTTGAGCCGTTTGAAGACCGGCTGCGCATCCGTTACCGTATCGACGGCGCTCTTCATGAAGCGTTTTTGCCTCCGCGCGAAATGTACAGCGCGCTCCTGACACGAATGAAGATTATTTCCGATCTCGACATTACGGAAAAACGGCTCCCGCAGGACGGCCGTTTCAAGGCGCGTTTCGACACCCGCGAAATCGATTTCCGGGTTTCCATACTTCCGATTTATCACGGCGAAAAAACGGTGCTCCGAATTTTGGATAAGGCAAGTCTAAAGGGAAATTTGGATCAGCTTGGGTTTACGCCGGACAGTGTCGAAAAACTTCAGCAGGCCATTAAAAAACCCTATGGGATGACGCTGGTGACGGGACCTACGGGAAGCGGGAAGTCTACGACCCTTTATTCCATTTTGAATCAAATGAATACGCTGGAGCGAAACATCATGACCATTGAAGATCCCGTGGAATATCAAATCATGGGCATCACTCAAACGCAGGTGAATGCCGATATCGGGCTTAGCTTTTCCAACGGGCTGCGCGCGCTTCTGAGGCAAAGTCCGGACATTATTCTGGTGGGTGAAATCCGGGATACCGAAACGGCCGATATCGCGGTGAAGTCGGCGCTGACGGGACATTTGGTGTTCAGCACGCTTCATACCAATAGCGCGGCGGGCGCCATTTCGCGCTTGATTGACATGAATGTGGAGCCGTTCCTCATTGCTTCTTCGCTGATTGTGGTGACGGCCCAGCGCCTCATGCGCCGGATCTGCCCGCAATGCAGCGAGCCCTGCGATATTCCGGAGTCTTTGCTGAAGCGGCTGCCTCATAATTTGGCATGGCCCAAGGGAGCCGAAAAGAAGGGTTATCACGGGAAAGGGTGCAAGCAGTGCAAGAATACGGGCTACTACGGGCGGCTTTCCACGATGGAAGTGTTGATGATTGATGAGGAAATCCAACAGCTGATCATCAATCGCAGGTCGGCGCATGAAATTGAGGCGCTCGGGCGCAAGAAGGGGATGCGCACGCTTTTTGAAGACGCGTTGATTTCGTTTTTAAACGGCCGCACGACGCTTGAAGAAGTGTTCCGAATCACAACGTTTGAAGATTAATTAAAGGGACCGTACATGCCTACGTTTGAGTATGTAGTGAAAGACAAAGAGGGAAAAAATCTTACGGGGACGCAGGAAGCGGCCGACGTCAATACGATTGTGGGCTGGCTGAGGGAGAAAGAATACCTGATCATCCGCGTGACCGAAAGCAAGCCCAAGCTGTCTTTATTTTCTAAATCCTCCGCGCCGGGGAAAAAACGCGGCCGGAAAATCAAAGCGGATGAGTTGGTCGTCTTCTCAAGACAGCTTGCCACCATGGTGGAAGCGGGGGTGCCTTTGGTTCAGGGGCTTGCCATTTTGGGCGAGCAGGCGGAAAATCCAAATATGGAGCGGGTGGTCGCGGCGCTTCATGGGGACGTGGAAGGCGGAAAAAGTCTTTCGGATGCGCTCGACAAGCACAAAAAGGTGTTTTCCGCCCTGTTTGTCAGCATGGTGCGGGCGGGTGAATCCAGCGGAAATCTCGAAGAAATTTTGGACCGGCTCGCGACTTATATTGAAAAAACAACAACGTTGCAGAAAAAAATCAAGTCAGCTTTGGTGTACCCGATCGTCGTGGCCAGCATGGCCGGCGTGATCACCTTTGCCATGATGACCTGGGTGATCCCGCAGTTTGCCGAGATTTTTAAATCGCTTAACGCGCCGCTTCCGGCCCCCACCAGGATTTTAATCTCGATCAGCGATATGCTTCGCAGCAATATTCTTTTGGTTCTGGGAGGCATGGCCGGATTTTTTTTCCTTTTCCGGTATTTAATCAACACCAAAAAAGGCCGCTTTTGGTTTGATTCCAAAAAATTAAAACTTCCGATTTTCGGGCCTCTCCTGCTTAAAGTAGCCATCAGCAAATTTACCCGCACGCTTTCCACTCTCGTGAAAAGCGGAGTGCCCATTTTAAGCTCGCTTGAAATTGTCGGAAAAACCGCAGGCAATACTCAAATTGAGCAGATCGTCTCCGAGGTGCGCACTTCCATTAAGGAAGGTGAGAGCATCTCAGCTCCTCTTGCGAAAAAGAAAGTATTTCCCGCCATGGTCGTGCGCATGATTGCGATCGGAGAGGAAACGGGGGAGCTTGACAAAATGCTTGAGAAAATATCGGATTTTTACGACGTCCAGGTGGACACGGCGGTGGACGGGCTTACCTCCATGATCGAACCGCTTGTGATCGCTTTTTTAGGCATTGTGATCGGAGGCATTGTGATCGCCATGTTCCTTCCGATTCTCACCCTCACCAGCGCTTTGAAATAACATGCCCCGGCCCGATCCTCAATTAAACCGCATGCGCGTGCTCATTATGGCGCGGCTTTTCATCGGCACTTTTTTCCTTTTTTACGCCCAATTCGTCTTTCATGTGGAGCGCATCGTCTTTTACGGCATTATTGCCGCCATATCGCTCGCCAGCGCGTTTTATCTGTTGTGGCTGGTCAGCGGCCTTTATCTGCGCGGGCTTGCGCTTACTCAGATTTTCTGCGATCTTCTTCTCGAAAGCGTGATTGTTTATTACACCGGCGGCGCGGACAGTGTATTTGCCCCTATTTATGTGCTTTCCATTTTAAGCGCCGGGTTTCTGCTTTCGCCGCGGGCCAGTTTTTACATCGCAACGGCCGCGAGCGTTTGTTTCATCGCCGTGGTTTTAGCGGTGTATTTTCATTGGATGTTTTCGGCTCTGCCGTTTCCGGACCCCGAATTCGGCGGCCGGCAGGACCTCACTTACCTTTTTTATGCAAGCTATGTGCGAATCACGGTCTTTTTTTTGGTGGCGATTCTCACTTATTATTTTTCGCGCATGATTCAAAAACTGGAAGAGAAGATGAAAACTCAGGAACGGCTTGTGTTTTTGGGAGAGGTGGTTTCCAATATCGCCCATGAGATCCGGAATCCGCTGGCCTCGATCAGCGGTTCCGTTGAGCTTCTGGCCAAGCAATTGCGTTCCCACTTGAGCGAAAAACAGCAAAAGTTGATGACGGCCGTGGTCGATGAATCGGAACGGATCAAGCGGATTTTCAGCGGGCTTTTGGACTATTCGCGCGTTCCCGCGCTGGAGCTGGAGCAGGTTTCTGTGGCGGATTTTCTCGATAAAATCGTTTTGCTCATTCGGCATCAGCATGACTTCAGCCCGCGCATCAAGATGAACTGCCGCTATGAGGGGAAGGCGTTTAAAATGAAGGCGGATCCCGAATATGTGAAACAAGCCGTGATGAATGTGATGGTGAATGGCTGTCAGGCAATGCCGGGAGGCGGCGAGCTCACGATTGATGCGCTTAGGATACGGAATGAAATCCGCATTTCCATTAGCGATACCGGCGAAGGCATGGACCGGAAAGCGTTGAAAAATCTTTTTATCCCGTTTAAAACGACAAAAAACGGCGGTACCGGGCTTGGCTTGGCCCAAACGTATCGCATTGTCAATCAACACGGCGGCCGCATTGCGGTTCAAAGCCAAAAAGGTCATGGAACGAGATTTGATATTTATGTACCTGCGGCGTAGGGTATTGTCATCCTGAGGCGAAGCCGAAGGATCTATGCTCGTAGATTCTTCGCTACGCTCAGAATGACACAGATAGGATAACATATGAGCGCAGAAAAAATTTTTATCATTGATGACGAAGCCAATATTCGCCAGACGATTCAGGAGGCGCTTGAGGAAGAGAATTTTGCGGTTCAATCCTATGCCGATCCGCTGGATGCGCTCAAGGAGATTGCAAAGGAGCGCCCTGCGCTTGTCATCACGGATCTCGTCATGCCCGAGCTGGATGGGTTACAATTGGTGCAAAAAGTGAAAAGCATCAATCCCGAGATTAATCTAGTGTTGATTACAGCTTACGCTTCACTTGAAACGGCCATCGGGGCGATACGCGCCGGGGCCAGCGATTATTTGGTGAAACCCTTCAAAATCGAGGAGCTGCTTAAAACCGTCAAGAAAGCCCTCAGCCAAAAACGGCTGCCGGCCCAGATCAACCCCCCGGACCATTTTCAAGAGCGGTATGAAATTAAAAATTTGATCGGTGTGTCGCAAGAAATGAAAGAGACTTTCCGGCTCATCGAAAAGGTAGCCAAAACCGACAGCACGGTTTTAATTATCGGTGAAAGCGGGAGCGGAAAAGAGATGGTTGCGCGCGCGATCCACTTTGGTTCCAAGCAGAAAAAAGGCCCATTTGCGAGCATCAATTGCGCCGCGCTTCCGGAGACACTGCTTGAAAGCGAACTTTTCGGATATGAGAAAGGCGCATTTACCGGCGCGGCGGCTTCCAAGGCGGGGCTTTTTGAATTGGCCGAGCACGGGACTTTTCTTCTGGATGAAGTGGGGGAAATGTCGGTGAATTTACAGGTAAAATTGCTGCGTGTGCTCCAGGAGCGGGTGTTAAAACGGCTCGGCGGGGTGAAGGACATTCCGGTACATTTTAGATTGGTTGCGGCCACGAGCAAAAATCTTCCCGAGGAGATTAAAAGCGGGCGTTTCCGTGAGGATCTTTTTTACCGCCTGAACGTGATTCCCATTTTGCTTCCTCCGCTCAGGGAACGGCGCGAAGATATTCCGCTTTTTATTTCCCATTTTGTGGATGTTTATTCCCGAAAGCAAGGCGCACAAAAGCAGTTTAAAATCACCGAAGATGCCATGGCTGTTTTTCAAAGTTACGACTGGCCCGGCAATGTACGGGAGCTTGAAAATGTGATGGAACGGCTTGTTTCCCTTGCCGAATCGGAAGAAATTAACGGTCCGGCCGCCGAAAAGGCCGTTCAAGCGGGGCGTTTTAGTTCCGCTTCCCCCCAGCCGATAAATAGTAACAATCTTAGAGAAAACCTTGAGGTGTACGAGCGGGAGTTAATTCAGAAAGCAATCGCGGAGGCGCATGGCAATAAAAATCAGGCCGCTAAAAAGCTGAATTTAACCCGCCAGGCGCTTCACTATAAGCTTCAAAAATACGGGATGAGTTAACTGTCATCCTGAGCCCTTCGTTTGTCATGCTGAGTGAAACGAAGCATCTCAGGGTAAACTCCGCGAAGGATCTATGGTCATAGATTCTTCGGCCTACAGCCTCAGAATGACACTAGGCGAGTTATGAAGAGAAGAATTCAAGGTTTCACCCTCGTTGAGCTGATTATCGTGATTGCCATTATTGGTATCGTTGTCGCGATTACGACTTCGAGCTACCTGGCTGCCCGCGTCAATGCCAATGAAGGAGGTGTGAAGGGGGCCCTAAAGGGCGTTCAAAGCGCCTGCATTACCTATCGCACCGAGCAGGGCGCCTATCCTCCCGATCTTGCGACTATGGGGTCCACTTATTTGGGCGGGGGGCTCGAGACAGGTGATAAGTCCGGGTATCTTTATGAATTGCGCAACGGTAGCGGCGGAGAAACATATACGACTACTGCAGTTCCCAAATCAGCGAATTTTACGGGTGTGAGAAGTTACTGTACCGACGCCTACAATGTCATTTATTCTTATAATACAGCTACCGTTACGGGCAATGGAGTTTCCTGTCCTCCGGGTGGGACAGCTTTGAGTTAGCATCAGGGACGGTTCTCTAAAACTTTCATTTCAATTCTCACAATTCGTTAAAAATAGTCAACGAATCGTGGCCTATTAAAGGCCGTCTATGAGAACCGTCCCTGATTTTGACATGTGTAAAAATTTTTTTACTTAATTGACTTTGATTATTGATTCAACAAGTCATTTAAGGAGTATTTTTTCGGGCTTCATACTGGCATGTAAATTGAGTATTAGGACGTTGTCATTCCCGCATGCTGTAAGCGGGAATCCATAGATCCCCGACACATTTTCGGAGAAGAACGTCATACTCGTAGAGGATGTCAAAATCCTCACGAGTAGTATTTGCCGCATTGAGCGGCAAATGCCAGTTCTTCCCGAAAAGTGCTCCGCGCATTAAGCGCGAGCGTTAAAACATTCGGGGATGACCTTAAAGGAGGAAATACAATGAACACATTACATGGAAAAAAAGGTTTCACCCTTGTGGAAATTATGATCGTGGTGGCCATTATCGGTCTTTTGGCCGCGATCGCGATTCCGAACTTGCTTCGCGCCCGAATCAACTCCAATGACAGTGCAGTGCAGGGCGATTTGAGGGCGTTCAGCACGGCCAACGAAAGTTGCCGAGCAGCACAAGCACCTCCAAACTACTGTGTACTGGGAGGCGCTGGCACCGCGAGCTTGACTGGTGCCGTTCCACCGTATTTGGATGCAACATGGGTGCCTGGTGCAGTTGCCTCGAGACATGGGCACACAATAGTTTATGCGGTGCCCGGTGCACCCGCTTCGACGTATTCACTGATGGCTACTTTGATACCAAACCAATCAGCGAAAACTTTTTGTATTGACCACACCGGCGTTCTCCGTGGTCCTACTCCTGCTGGTGCTATGCCGACAGGTACAGCAGCTGGTTGTGCTGGTGGACAAGCAGTAACTTGATTTGGGTTACATTTCCGCGTTTTTTGAATCTACCCACTCCCTTCGGGGGGCGGGTAGGTTTTTTTTCAGGAAAGCGTTTAACTCTTTTTCTTCTTTGTTTCACCTGTTTTTTATGGTATTCTGCCCTCATTTTCAGCTTTCCTTAACAGTTTTTATGCTACGTTCCCAAGAACGGCTTTTCAAAAAAGCTGTGACCCCTGAAAAGGCCGTGCTCTGCGCTTTGTCATTGCGAGCCCGCCGTGATTTTCGGCGGGCGCGGCAATCTATGAACTTGGATTGCTTCGCTCGGGCTTTCTGCCGCCCTCGAAGAGGGTCGCTTGCAATGACGGTTTTACTGGCGTCTCTTGTTTTAACGCCGGCCGCCGGATTTGCCCAAACATCCGCTTTGCCGAAAGCGCGCGGTTCCTACTGGACTTCAGGCGGCACCAACCTGATTGAAGACAAGCTTCCGCTCATTCCTTTTCTGGAACGGAAAGAATTGTTTCGGCTTCTTCGGCAAACCGACAGCATTGTTTTTCTCGACATACCCATCCTCATTCATGATTTAGGTGAATGACACCATATACTTTGCGCTTCAAATAACTTGAGACAGTTTGCTTTGCCCACTCAGTGCATCGCTGCATTTTAGTCGTGACTTTCCTGCAGTTTTATGCATAATAGTCGGCATGAAAAGAAGTCTTGAAAGTGCGATCAAAAAAGATTTGGACGACAAAATTGTCCTGTTGAGCGGACCCCGCCAAGTAGGAAAGACCACTCTTGCAAGAGCGCTTTACCCCAAAAATTCAGAATATTTTAATATCGATAATGAAGAAGACCGGCTGTTGATCCGAAGGACTGCATGGAGACGCGACTGTGACTTGGTCATTTTTGACGAGCTCCACAAGCTTAAGAAATGGAAAAACTGGATCAAGGGGATTTATGATAAGGAAGGAGTAAACCCTCGGCTTCTTGTAACAGGGTCCGCGCGGCTTGACGCCTACCGGCGCGGAGGCGATTCTCTTGCCGGCAGATTTTATTCCTACCGGCTTCATCCTTTTTCGGTGGCAGAGGTGAAAGAGCAATATCCGGCAGATGAAGCGTTTGATCGGATCCTGCGGTTCGGAGGATTTCCGGAGCCATTCCTCAAGGCGAATGAAACAGCGGCAAAAAGATGGCGGCGCTCTCATGCAGACCGGATTTTGCGGGATGACCTGCGTGATATCGCTTCAGTGCGGGACACGAGGGGAGTCGGCACCCTTGTCGAGCTGCTTCGCCAATCCGTAGGGAGCACCATTTCCTATGAGTCTCTTTCACGCGATTTACAGGTTTCCCCTCATACGGTCAAGTACTGGATCGGCATGCTGGAAAGTCTTTTTATCCTGTTTATTGTGACCCCTTACTCCCGCAATATCGCCCGGAGTCTTCTTAAGCAGCCCAAAATTTACTTTTACGATACGGGTTTTGTAAAAGAAGACCCAGGCGCCAGATTTGAAAATGCCGTCGCTTGCGCTTTGCTCAAACGGCTTCATTTTCTTGAAGATATGGGGGGTGACAAGTGCGCCCTCCACTATCTGCGGGACAAGGACAAAAGAGAAGTAGATTTCGTGACGATCCGGGACGGAAAACCGGAGTTTTTGATCGAGACCAAATTATCCGATCCAGAAACCCCTTCTCTTGAGCATTTCAAGAGTTTTTTTGGCAGCCAGATTGAACCTGTCATCCTCGTCAAGAATATCAAACGCGAACTTTTTCTTAAAGGGATTAAAATCAAAAAGGCAAGCCAGTGGCTTCAAACCCTTGAAGCATAGAGGGCTCATGTTTAAACACATCTTCACTTTGTTTTTAATTTCCGCGGCCGTGTTCACGCAGATTCCGCCGTTTGCTTTCTCCGACGACGGATCTCTTCCTTCCGGAACTGTAGCGGGTCCAAATGAAGGAGATACAAATCCCGCGCAAGATCCGCTTTCTTCCGATAAAGAGAGCGGTCAAGGAGATCAAACGGGCGATACCGACCCGCTCCTCCTTCATCAAGGGGATTTCAAGCTTGAAGCCCGCGACCTTTTGATTCCGCCACGCGGGGGATTCCGCTTGAAATCAAACGCACCTACCGCTCAAGAAGCCGCTACAACGGCCCCTTCGGCTACGGCCGGGACTTTAATTTCAATATGCGGCTTAGAAAACGCTCCAATGGCGACGTTGCGATTTTGGCGGGGGATAATCGGCGCAATGAGTTTAAGAAAGTGGGAGCATCTTATCAAGCGCCACCCGGCATTTACGACACGCTTACGCAAAATGGGGACGGTTCCTTTAATCTCAGGAAAAAACACGGCGAGCTTTATGTCTTTGATGTGAACGGCAAGCTCGTCACGATGAGTGACCGAAACGGCAACACGACGACCTTCACTTATGACCCCAATGGAAAACTTCCCGTCATCGGTACCTCGCCTTATTTTGTCGGCCAAACAACCGGAATTGTCGTGATGGACTACCGCTTGATTCAAATCACGGATTCAGTCGGAAGAAACATCGATCTTTTCTACAATTCAGACGGCCGCCTTGAAAAAATCAAGGATTTCACGGGCCGCGTCCTCATTTATCAATATAGTCCTGCCGGCGATCTTATTTCCTTCGGTGAGATCCCCCCGGGCGGACTTTTATCCGGTGAAACCCTCATGGGCTATAAAACGACCTACACCTACACGAATCACAATCTTGAGACCATCACCGATGCGAAAGCCAAGACCTATCTTCAAAACGTGTACAACACGGAAGACCGCGTGATTTGTATGTCGTCAGACCTTTTTGGACACGGACTCAGGATTTGAGTTTGCGCTTTGAGCCGGGTCTGGGTGTTGGTTGAGATTGTAATTTTTCCTCCGTTCCAGGGTCAATCGTTTCTTCCGAGATCTCGCTTTTAAAATCTCCTCCTTTCTGCCCGGATAAATACCTCTTGCGGATGAAGCGATTAGTGAGGCGATTATGAAGTATGTCTGGCAGTGCGAAAGCTGGCCGAAACTGACTTGGCGAAGCGAGCCCTTGTTGGCATTCATCGGCAAAGCGCGCTTGGCCCAGGGGACGTTTTTGACCCGGGCAGCCAATCTGGGTTTTAAACTGAGCCGGGAGGCACAAGCAGCTATTTTAACGGAAGAAGCGGTCAAAACATCGGCTATTGAAGGGGAGCGTTTAAACCGGGAATCAGTACGTTCGTCTGTGGCGCGGCATTTGGGATTACCCGTCGCCGGCCTTCCTCCAGCCAGTCGCTCGATTGACGGTTTGGTGGAGGTGCTTTTGGAGGCAGCTGAGAATTATGACAAACCGCTTACAGCGGCACGACTCAAACGCTGGCAGGCAGCTCTTTTTCCAACCGGGCATTCGGGACTCAGGCGGATTCGAGTGGGCAGGTGGCGGGGTCCTACGCATCCGATGCAGGTTGTTTCCGGTGCTGTGGGCCGTGAAAAAATCCATTTCGAAGCCCCGCCGGGCGAAAAGGTGGAACGCGAAATAAAAGAGTTTCTTTCCTGGTGGAAGAGAAGCTTGCGGCATGAGGAAGGCCTTTTAAGGTCGGGGCTTGCTCATTTTTATTTTGTGACCATTCATCCCTTTGAAGACGGCAACGGGCGAATTGCCCGCACCTTGACGGATATGGCGCTCGCGCAAGATGCAAAACTTTCTACCCGTTACCACAGTCTTTCTTCCCAGATTATGGAGGAGCGGGATGATTATTACCGTGTCCTCGAAACCTGTCAGAAAGGAGCTGGGGATATCACCGAATGGCTCCAGTGGTACTTGGGATGTTACCAGCGGGCGGTGGAAAGAGCCGGGGGATTGATTGCGAACGTTTTGGCTAAGGCCGAATTTTGGCAACGTCACGACAAACTTGAGATCAATGAACGCCAGCAGAAAGTTGTAAACCGACTCCTGGATGCGGGCAAGGGTGGTTTTGAGGGAGGCCTGACGACCCGCAAATATGTTTCGATGGCCAAAGTGAGCCGCGCCACCGCGTTCCGCGAAATATCAGGTTTGTTAGAAAAAGGCCTCCTTCGCCAAAATCCTGCGAAGGGCCGCAGCGCAAGTTATGATTTAAATTGGGATGAGGGATAAGAGGATTTTCAGAAAATCCCGCCTTTTGCCGATACTTTAACAGTTAAATTTTCCCAAATTTTAGGATAAATCTGTAGCCAAAACAGGGCAGATACGCATCCACATGGTACTTACTACTGCTGAGTTGCTCGAGAAAGGGAAAAGGATATTCGCTTCTCTTTCCGCAAAGAAACCAGCTCCGGCCAAAACGACCGACGGGATCATCGGGCTCAATATCGGCCGTTTCAGTTTGGCGGCATGCGAGGTTTCTCAAAAAGGGCCAAAATTTGTTTTGGAGCGGGCGGGAAGAATGGATCTCATTTTGGGGGAGGCGGTCCCGGCGCAGATCAAGCGGCTTTGGAAAGAGTCCGGTTTTGAGTCCAGGCGCGTCAATGTCTCCATTAAGGGGAAGGGCGTGGTGATACGATTCCTCAATTTTCCGCGCATGAGTCGTGAAGAGTTCGCAAGTTCGATACAGTACGAAGCCGAAAAATATCTCCCCTTCAGTTTAAATGAAATCGTGTTTGATCACTCGATTTTGGAGCCGCCGGACAGTTCATCGGCCGCTTCGACCACGATGCCCGTGATTTTGGTGGCGGCGCGTAAAACCGAGATTGAAAAACTGGTCGAAATCATGAAGGAAGCAGAGCTTGAAGTGCACGCGATCGATGTGGACACCTTTGCCTGCGTGAATGCGTTTCAATTTGCCTGTCCGGACACAAAAGCGCAGTCGGTCGGGCTTGTGGATTTTGGAGCGCGGGACACCACCGTTTCCATCTTGGATAAAGGGATGTTAACGTTTTCGCGCGATGTCGCGTTCGGGGGGAGCGATCTTACGGATTTGATTCAGCGCAAATTCAATCTCGAGAAACAGGAGGCGCTACAGCTGCAGACGGCCAAAGAGCCCCTGCCGGCTGAAAAGCAGGCGGCCGTTCAGGAGATTCTGGACCGCTTGTTTCAGGAAATTAAAACATCGATTCAATATCATTACACGCAAAAAGAGGGGCAGCCGCCGCTTGAGACCATTTTTATTTCCGGGGGGTTTTCCAGATTTCAGTTTTTGCCGAAACTGTTTGAAGAGCGCATTCAAATCCCGGTGAAGTTTTGGGACCCGACCCAAGCCATGGATAAAAGCGCTTTTGTGAATCCCGGCGTGTTGAGCGAACTCGCGCCATTTTTGCCCGTGAGCATTGGTTTGGCGATCAGACCTCAATGATTCTGATCAATCTTTTACCGGCGCATTTAATACCGAAAAAAAAGACGCAAACAGTATCTATTCCGTACCGGCCGATTTTATTCGGTGTGTTTTTGATTTTTCTCGTGATCTCGCTTTTCAATTTGTTTTTCTATGTCCGAATTCATAAGGAAAAGCGGCAGTTGGGCGAGCAATGGAAGGGCTTGGAGGGTCCCTATAACGAAGCGCTTGCGCTGGATCAAGAGCTGGGGTCTTCCGTTCTGTCTGAAATCGATTTTTACAGTACCTTTGTGGACCCGCCGCTTGAGACGGCACAGGTGATGAATCTGGCGAGCGATTTTATTCCCAAATCCGCTTGGCTTTCCAGCTTAAAGGTCGAGCGAAAGGGAAAAGAACTTCAGCTGCTCATGATCGGGTTTTCGGATGGCTCCGAGGCGGGTTCGCGGCTTGTGGAAATTCAGAATTTCGCAAACAAAGTAAAAGATGAAATGGAACGCCTGCTGGGCGAAGGCGCTGGGGCCGCAGCCGCAAAACCGGCGCTGACGTCCGCCGTGACGACGGCAAGCAAGGCGGAAGATTCGGCCGCTTCCGCGCTTACGGAATTTACCGCCGTGATTCAAACCGAGGGCTTTGGAGCGACGGAATGAAAATAAAAGAAAAAGCGAAATCAAAAGACGATTCGCTCAAACAGCTTGTTTCGAGGTTTAGGGCATGGCTGGCCGGCGTGGACCGCAAGGTGTTGATTCAAAACGGGGTGATCCTCGGGGCCTTTCTTGTGTTCATCGTCTTTTTCTTTTTTCCGATCTTGGGCCGCAACCGCGCGGCGGCCGGCGAAGTAGCGCAGTTAAAAGGCCAGATTTACAATGCGGGCGCTTTGATTGCCCGGCTCCCGGAAATGAAAAAACAAAAGGAAATATTCGGTGCCCGAATCGAGAAGATTCGCAAAGGGTTTTTTAAAAGCAGCGAAGCGAGTCAGCTCATCGAAATTATTTCGGCGGCGGCCAATCAAAGCAAGGTCCGCATCAGCGCGACGCAGCCGGGCGCTAAAGAAGTGACGCTCCCGGATCCTTTTCAGCAGATTTATCGCGTGGCGAGCTATGAACTGACGGTGGATGGGGGCTATCATGGTCTGGGTACGTTTACCAACCGGCTGGAACAGTATTCGAAAAATTTTGCCGTTCCCGAACTTAAAATGACGCGGAATAAGGAAACGCCCGGCGCTCATAAAGCGGTGCTGGTGGTGCATGCCTTTTTTGAGCGTTATGTGAGAGGGACCAAATGAAAACTAGAATGCTCAACAAAACCGATGTCATTCCCGCAATCTTTAAGCGACGTCTTTTGTCGTCCCCGAAATCTTTTCCGCCAAAAAACGTGGCGGATCCGCCGTGCTTTGTGGCGGAAATCGGGGACCCATGCTTTGGATTCCCGACTAAAGCATTCGGGAATGACAACTTAAACTCGCTGAAACATTCGGGGGTGACACTTTTTTTGAGTATTCTCAGTTTCTTTTTCTCTTTTTGTTATTTTTCCTCAGCGTTCGCGAGTGATTTTCATTATGACGCCAAGGGCAAACGCGATCCCTTTCTTTCCCCGGCGGAGGCGTCTTTGCTCAAAAAGCAGATCGGGCCCGGCGAATTGCATTTGGAGGGGATTATCATCGACCAGCAGGCGGCCTCGTATGTGGTGGTGAATCGCGAGGTGGTGAAAGCGGGCGAAACTTTTTCAGGATTTCTTTTAAAAAAAATAGAACCGAATGCGGCCACTTTTGAAAAGGACGGTGAAGCATTTGTCCTTTTTCTTCGAGAAGATGAAAGAAGTACCGCAAATCAAAATACCAACCGTTAGCACAAAAAAAGGAATAGAGATGAAACCCATACGATTATTTTTAGTTTCCATTCTCTTCGGTTCCATGTTTTTTATTTTTGAGTCAAAACTTCCGGCCGAGCCCGCTCCCCAAGGGGAGGGGACATCCGAATCAACGGAAGCCGTTGAACCACCCGAAACTTCCTCCGAAGCATCTTCTTTTCCGGAGGAAGAGACCGTTTTGGAACCGCCCGCTCCTGCCCCTGCACCCACAACGGCGCCCGGCAATGTAAGTCTTGATTTTAAGGATGCGGACATCAATAATGTACTGCGCATTTTAAGCTTAAAAAGCAAGGTGAATATTGTGACGGGCCCTGAGGTGCAGGGGACGGTCACGATACGGCTCGAGGATGTGCCCTGGGAGAAGGCATTGGATGTGGTGTTGCGCACCTATGGGTATGTATATGAGCGAAAAGACAACATCATACGCGTGACGACCAAGGACAATTTGGCCACGGAGGAGCTTGTGACCGAGACCTTTATTTTAAATTACACCACGTCCAAGGAAGCCGAGGAGGCCATTAAGGATATTTTGTCCGAGCGCGGCCGGGTGAAGGAAGTACCGCGGACCAATATGCTGGTGGTAACGGATATTCCGACCAATGTGTATAAAATACGCGAGGTCATCAGAAAGCTGGACAAAAGCACGCCGCAAGCTTATATTGATTCGAAAATCGTGAAAACACAGATACAGGAAGGCGAAAATCTGGGGATTAAATGGACGCCTGGCGGAACGTTTACCGGAGCTGCACGCCCCACCACTTTTCCGTTTCAAGCTTTCAATGCGGATAACAATGACGAGAGACTTGGTTTTTTTGATAGGGCGTTTCGGCCCTATTTCCCGGGTGTTGTCACAGCCGATGCAGCGAATACGCTCGATAACAGATCTTTTCCTCCAACTGTCGTTGATGTAGCAGCTGCGGGAGGGTCGGCGTTCTCTACGGGGACATTAAGTTTTGCATCATTTTCATCGGTTTTAGAGTTTTTGAGGACGCGGCAGAATACCAAGGTCATTTCGAACCCTAGAATCACCGTTTTGAACAATCAAGCGGCGAAAATCAAAGTGGGAACGGATGTGGCGCTTCCTACTTTTGAGCGCAATGAGACCACGGGAAGTTTTGAAATTGCGGGTTATACGTATAGGGAAACGGGCGTGGTGATGGATGTGACGCCGCATATCAATGACGCCGATGAAATTTTGGTGGATTTAAAGCCGGAAATCAGCGAGACGAGCGGCAGTACCACATTCAGCTCCAGCACTACTGCTTCATTTACCTCGATTCCAAATTTCGCCGTGACCAATGCTTCAACCCAGGTGCTAATCAAAAGCGGCGAAACCATTGCCATCGGCGGTCTCATGACGGATGCGCGGGACAATACGGAGAATAAAATCCCGTTTTTTGGCGATCTCCCCATTGTGGGCAAAGTATTTCGGTCTAAGCGTCAGGCGCAGGGAACTTCAAATCAAAAGGCCGAGACGCTGTTTTTTGTAACGGTCACAATCGTGGATACGACGGGTCAGCCGACCCGGCAGTTGAATATTCAAAGCGGAAGCGTCGTGACGGGCGTCGGGAATGACGGCATGGTGGTGGCAAGCAATCAGCCCGCCATTTCAACCGCCAATACGCCTGTGGCAAGCGCCGGCTGAACCTTGGAACGATTACAAATGAAAAAAATGAAAACGCAAAAAAGGGGCAGGCGACGACTGCTTCGCCGCCTGCCCCTTTTTTATCTAGAAGGAATGAATCATGATCATGAAAAAGGAAATTTTAATGTCCCTCGAGGTCAACGAAAAAAGGGTGTCCATCCTCGAGAACGGAAAATTGGAAGAGTTTTTTATCGAGCGCTCCGATGCCTTGAAGATGTTCGGCAATATTTACAAAGGGAAGGTGAAGTCGGTGATTCCCGGCATCGGAGCGTCCTTCGTCGATTTGGGGACCAAAAAGGACGGTTTTCTCTATGTGGGGGATGCGGTCGAATCGCCCCTGGGTTTGGATTCGGCCTTTGAAGAATTAGAAGTAGAAGGCGGCAAGAAAAAAAATCATCGCGAGCTTCCGCGCATTGAAGACGTTTTAAAAGTCGGGCAGGAAGTGATTGTCCAAGTGGTCAAGGAAGCCATCCGCGATAAAGGTCCCCGGCTCACCACTCATTTTGCGATCCCCGCCCGCTATCTGGTCCTGATGCCCGGTGAGAACAAGATCGGGATTTCCCGCCGAATCGACTCGGCTGAAGAGCGCGAACGAATCCGCAAAGTCTTCGCCGAAATTGACCTGCCCAAGGAATGCGGTTTTATCGTCCGCACTGCCGCTGAAGGCAAAGACAAGCGCGAAATCATCCGCGACGTCAAATATCTGGCCAAAATTTGGCAGAACATCAAGTCCGAAATCCATAAGAAGAAGGCCTCCAGTCTCATTCATCGGGAGCTGGGCCTGGTCGAGCGTGTCATCCGCGACTTTTTCACGGAGGACATGGACCGTATCGTGGTGGATCATCAGGTGCTGCATGATCAGGTCAGGCGCTTTCTCAAGCTGTATCTTCCCGGCAAAAAGGTGGCTCTTGAATGGCATCGGGGTGCCGTGCCTCTTTTTGAAAAATACAACATTGAAAAAGAAATTGAAAAAACCTTTCACAAAAAGGTGTTTTTGCGCTCCGGCGGCCATATTGTCATCGAGCAGACAGAAGGGCTTGTCGCCATTGACGTGAACACCGGCAAGTTTACCGGCCATAAGAACCTTGAAGAGACCGTTTATCGCACCAATCTGGAAGCGGCTGAGGAAGTGGCCAGACAAGTCCGGCTCCGCGATATGGGCGGAATCATCATTATTGATTTCATCGACATGTTGAGCCATGAACACAGGCGCCATCTGTTTCGCGTGTTCCGGGATGCGATGAAAAGGGACAGGGCCAAGACCAATATTCTTCAGATGTCCGAGCTTGGGCTTGTCGAGATGACACGGCAAAGGATTCGCGCCTCTTTGGAAAGCGCTGTGTACGATTCCTGTCCGTATTGCGAGGGAAAGGGGATTGTCAAATCCGTCACGACCATGACCATTCAGGCGATCAAAGAGATGAAAAAGACGCTGAACGGTGTCAAGAATAAAGTGGTCAATGTGTATCTTCACCCCGAAGTGGCCGAACGCATGCTCCGGCAGGAGCAGAGGTCCATACGCGAATTGGAGCACTCGGCGAGGAGCCGGATTTTCATTTTGGCCGATCCCAGTTTGCACCGCGAGGACACCAACATCACCTTTGTTGAGTAACTGCTTTGCTGGCGAGTAGGCCTTGCGTTCGGCACCGGCGTAGTTCGATCGCGCCATGCATTCTGTAAGTCAAACTTTCTGCTTGCCTCTCGCGGACGCTGCGCGCGGCTGATTTTTAGCCGAGCGGGCTAAGCAAAAATCAGCCGTGCTCGCTCGGTTCCTCGCGCTCCGCTTCGAGTGAGGAAGCTGCGCACTCGTCAACGCCACTACGAGGCAACAGAAAGTTTGACAATCAGGCGATTTAGCGCCAAGCACTCTTCGACGAGCGATTTCGGATTTTCCCGACTGTTTGCGATGTTTCTCCTAAATCGCAATCCCATTTATGGATTTTTATTCCATAGGATCGGGATAGCCCCGTGGGGCAAGGGAAGCGGCATTGTCCTAAATGGCAGCGAAGCAGTCATCGCAGATGGCAACGCCGAGGGCTCCCGCGATTTAGAGAAATCACTCGCAGGAGGAATAAATCTGAGCCAGCGAGGAGAAGAGGTGCTTGGCGCAGTAAACTGCCGGCGCCGTAAACAAGGTCTCCGCTGCCGTGCCCTCTACGCCTCGCGGGTGCGTTTTCCGCTTTTTTGTTGCACGGAAGGATTTTCAGGTCTAGAATAACCTGTTTTGTAAGTGTTTTGGCAAAAGTGATTTAGAAGGTGTGAAAGGGTTGTAACGATATGGTTGTTCTCGCCGCAGTTTTTGGTGTTCTTATCGTCATCGCCATCGGCTCCATTTTTTATTTCCTCCTTAAAAGCACTTCTTCCATTCAAAAGGAACTTTCTTTGGTGACAAGCCGCGTGAATCAATACCTGGCAGAAACGGCCCGCCTCAACCAAGAATCCGGCGCCGGAACGGTAAAGGCGATTGGGGATGTGTATACGCGGCTCGGCTCGCTTGAGGAATCAGCCCATAAAATTTACCGCATCGGGGAGGAAATCGGAAAACTCCAGGAATTGCTGAAAGCCCCGAAGGCCCGGGGCGGCTTCGGCGAATGGATGCTGCAAGACCTTTTGGAGCAGATGATTCCGAAGGATCACTTTCGCCTGCAGTACCAGTTTCGCGGAGGGGCGAGGGTGGATGCCGCGCTTTTGGTGGGGGAGTATGTGGTCCCGGTAGACGCAAAATTCCCGCTTGAAAATTTTGAGCGCTACCGCACAAGCGCGCTTCCGGATGAGAAAAAGAAAATGCGCCGCGAATTTGCACGCGACATCAAAAAGCATGTCGACGCCATTTCGGAGCGCTACATCATCCCTGAGGAAGGCACGCTTGACTTTGCGCTGATGTATATTCCGGCCGAAGGCGTTTACTATGAAATGATCACAAGGGACGAAACTTCAGATGAGGTGGACTTGTATCAATATTCCATCGAGCGAAGGGTGATTCCCGTATCGCCCAACAGCTTTTATGCGTATCTGCAGGTGATTTTAATGGGCCTCAGGGGGCTTCGGGTGGATCGCGAGGCAAGGCAGATCGCCAGGTCGCTTGAGCAGATGCGCGGTGATTTCGGGAAAATCGTAGAAGATTTGGAAGTGCTTGGTTCGCATTTAAATCGGGCGCAGGGCGGCTATGAGCGGGTCCGGCGGGGAACGGAACGATTTGACGCGAAGCTGGGGCTGTTGGATTTCGCGAAAACCCAAGCGCCCGAGATCGAACCCTCGGAAATTTCAAAATGAAATCTCAAATGGTTTATTCGATGGTAACGACGTTCCGGATGCTTGCGCTATTTTCCGTGATGCTGCGTTCGGATTTATGCGCGGGGGAAACCACCGTGGAAATTCACAGCGTGGATGACCGCGTGAAGGCCACGATCACTTCCCCAAGACCCGTAGCGGCTGATGTAGAGCCCCGTTCGATCGAAAAGCCCATTTTGGCGGTGGAGGATACCACCATCGGAGTGGCCGGCAAATCGACCAAGCTGGTGGGGAAAGGAACAGACGCGGCCGTGGATACGGTTCAAAAAGTGGGGGACTCCTTTTTCGCGCGATTTTTTAAAGCACTTGATATAAGCCGTTGGAACAAACGGAAGGAACCTTAAACAGAAAGGGAAAAAAGATGGCGGGTGCCAAAAAAAAGAAGCCCAAGAAAAAAGCAGTTAAAAAGACGGGGAAAAAGAAAAAATCGGTTTCCAAAAAGAAAACGTCCCGCGCCGCGAAGAAGAAAGCGCCAAAGCGCACGGTGATCGGAAAGGTGACGCATTATTTTCCCCATGTGAACGCCGCGGTCGTCAAATTGCTCAGGCCGCTTGCTGTCGGTGAGACAATCGAGGTGATCGGGCATACCACCCATTTCACGCAGCGCATCCAGTCCATGCAAATCGACCATGTGCCGATTCAAAAGGCGAAAAAAGGCGATGAGATCGGACTCGAGGTCAAAGAACGCGTCCGCGAGCATGACCAAGTAGTCCTCCCCAAATAAGCCCGCCGGGCCATGTGGATTCGCGTCTGGAAAGATGAGCATCTCGCCGAGATACAAGCGCATTTGATGGTGGTGGGTGATTTAAAGGGCAATTGCGCGTCCTGCAAAGAACTCAATCTGGATTATAAAACCGCACGCCAGTGTCCCCACTGCGGCACCCAGTTCAAGTACATCACGAGCCGCCGGTTCGAATCCCACCCGGGGGAGCGTTTTCAAATTGTGAAGCGGCTTTCCGACATTCGCAAAGATTTGACTTGGATTGATTACGACGATTATAAAAAGTTGACGGGGCGTGAAAAAGCAAAAGACTTCTTTGGTTAATCGCGGCGTCGCCTGGCTGGCGGGTCTCGTCTATTTCATTCAAGGGGCGCTGGGGATTGCGTCCGTGGCGCTTCCGCTTTATTTGAGGGCCCAAGGGTTCAGCATCGCCAAAATTGCCTGGATATCGGCGCTTGTTTCCGTGCCGTGGTTTTTTAAAATTCTCTATGGGGCCCTTTCCGATGCGGTTCCTCTTTTTCACCTGAGGCGCAAGCCCTATCTTGTGATTTCCTGCTTTCTGTCTTGCGCGGGATGGTGCTTGCTTGCGGTGTTACCTGCTCGGGAGCTTTGGCTCATTATTTCCATGTTCGTTTTTCAGCTCGGATCGGCTGCGACGGACGTCATTACAGACGGCCTTGTGGTGGATTATTCGGGTGAGGGAAGCGCCCAAACCTATCAAAGCATCTCATGGGGATTTAGGAGTCTAGGGGCCCTTCTTGGCGGCGTCACCGGAGGGTATTTGGCCGCTGCCATCCCCCCGAAGCTGATTTTTTTGGTCACAAGCACGCTCCCGCTTCTGGCCCTGCCCGCGATTTTTCAACTTCATGAAAAGCCCGAGATAAAGCCGCCATTTTCCATTTTGGCCCCCATTGTGTTAAGTCTGCGTCTTATTGCTCAAGGTGATCTCAGGTGGTTTTCGCTTCTGGTGGTCGCGACCTCCTTTGGAGCGATGTTCGGGACCCCGTTTTTCTTTTATTTGAACGAAACGCTTCATTTCGGAGAATTTTTTCTCGGCGTTTTACAGAGCACCGCTTGGGCGGGAGCGGTAATCGGCTGTTTTCTGTTTTTGGGTTTTTTCCGGCAACGACCGGTTAAACAGGCCCTTTATTGGGCCATTGGGATCGGTTTTGCGAATACCCTGCTCGCACTTTTGGTGGCGGGCCAGTCAAGCGCCTTTCTGATTTTTTTCTTCTCAGGGATTATGGATTATATAACGCTTCTGCCGTTTATGGCCTCCGCCGCGAAGCTGGCTCACGGAACAGGGGCGGAGGGTTCTTTGTTTGCGGTGTTGATGAGCATTCTGAATGCGGCAAAGGCGCTTGCCGCTTATGTGGGAGGTGTTCTTTTCGGCTTCATTGGGCTACAATGGCTTATCGTATTCAGCGCCTGTTCCGTGCTTTTGGGTTTCATCATTCTTCCGAGATTAAAAACGCTTTAAGGCCGTGTTTTGTGAGAGAAAAGTTTCGAGCACTCATTTCGGGGCGCGTTCAAGGGGTTTTCTTTCGAGCGATGGCGCGGGAAGAGGCCAAGCGGCTTAACCTGCACGGCTTTGCCCGCAATCTGCCCGATGGCAGGGTTGAAATCGTGGGGGAGGGGGAACGGGCGGCTCTGGAGGAGATGATACGCTGGTGCCGCAAAGGGCCGCAAGGGGCCATGGTGGAATCAGTGGAAATTGAATGGGGGGAAGCCGAGGGTCAATGGAACGGATTTTGGGTCAAGTGACATGAACGCCGAAAGACAGGGGAAACTAGCGGCTGAAATCGCCAAACGTTTGAGGGAGGCGGGACATACCGCTTTTTTTGCCGGCGGCTGCGTCCGGGATCTCGCGATGCACGAGACGCCGAAGGATTATGATATTGCCACGGCCGCCACGCCCGAGCAAATCGAAAACATTTTTCCGAAATGTATTCCGGTGGGAAAAAAATTCGGCGTTATGATCGTGGTTCATGGCGACTGCCATTTTGAAGTGGCTACGTTTCGAAAAGAAGGCGTCTATCGCGACGCCCGCCGCCCGAGTTCCGTCTCCTTTACCGATGCCGAGGAGGACGCCAAAAGGCGGGACTTTACCGTGAACGGGCTTTTTTATGACCCGCTTGAGAGAAAGATAATCGATTTCGTGGGAGGCGTCAAAGACATAAAGAAAAAACAAATCCGCGCGATCGGCGATCCGGCCGAGCGCTTCTCGGAAGATCATCTCCGTTTGCTGCGCGCGGTTCGTTTCGCCGCTAATTTGGGGTTTCGTATCGAGGCGAACACGTGGCGTGCGCTCAAACGCTTGAGCCGTCACATTCATACCGTCAGTCCGGAACGAACTCGGGATGAACTGGTGAAAATGTTTACCCGGCCCCACGCGGGAGAAGCGCTTCGACTTTTGTCGGAAAGCGGCCTGCTCCGTGAGCTTTTGCCGGAGCTCGAGGCCATGAAGGCCGTCAAGCAGCAGCCGGATTTTCATCCGGAAGGGGATGTGTTTCGCCATACAAAGCTCTTGATGGAGAAGCTCAAAGCGCCTTCGGTGACGTTGGCGTTCGGTTCGCTTTTGCACGATGTGGGGAAACCGCCCACTTTTTCGAAAGAGGGGGGGACGATTCATTTTTACAACCACGCGCATGTAGGGGCGGAAATGGCTCGAGTGATTTTGACCCGGCTGCGTTTTTCCAACCGGGAAATTGAAGCCATCGTATCCTGTGTGGAGAACCATATGAAATTTGCCGACGTCAAGAAGATGCGCATCGGGAAGTTGAAACAGTTTACGGTCCGCGATAATTTTCCGACCGAGTTGGAACTGCATCGAATTGACTGCCTGTCCAGCCACGGCAAACTTGATCTGTACCGTTTTTTAAAACGGAAGGTGAAGGAGTTTGCCAAAGAAGCCCTAAAACCAAAACCGTTGATCAACGGCCATGATTTGCTGGCTTTGGGGATAGAAGCGGGGCCTGCCATGAAGGAAATCCTGGAGGAGGCCTATACCTTGCAGCTGGAGGGAAAAATCACGTCAAAAGACGAGGCCTGTCATTGGGCCAAGCGTTTTATAGGCGCCAAAACGCAGCGCGAAAAGAGGGAAATACGATGAGCCAAATGATCAGCATTACCGTGACGGGCCCGGACCGCCCGGGCATTATCGCGGGCTTAACGGGTGCGATTTTTAAAGCAGGGGGGAATCTGGAAGATGCGAGCATGACCATTTTGGAGGGGGAGTTCGCCATGATTGTGATCGCATGCCTGCAGAAGGGTTCCCGACAGCGGCTTCAGAATGATTTGACGCGGCTGGGCCGCTCGAAAAAATTGACCGTTGCGGTAAAAGAAATCAAGGGACGGCTTGTGCGCGGTGAGAAACACAAGCTCGGCACCGAACCCTATATTATTTCGGTTTACGGCAAGGACCGCGCCGGTATTGTGTATCGGGTGTCGCAATTGCTTGCGGACCAGGGCTTCAACATCACCGATTTGAATTCAAGAATTATAGGGACCGGCCCGCGAAGCGCCTACGCATTAATTTTAGAGGTCGATTTGCCGAAAAAACCGAGCGTCGTTGCAAGATTAAATCGAGCATTCGAAATTCTCGCTAAAAAACTGGGCGTCACCATTGCGCTAAAACGGCTGGAAACGGTTCGATTGTAAATGACTTCCTCGTTATTTAAGATCCGGACTTTTCCGGATCCCGTGCTGCGCAAAATTTCGCTGCCCGTAACAAAAATAGACCCCGCACTTCTCGCGTTTGTCAGAAAACTTGAGGAAACCATGGAAGCCCAACCGGGCGGAATCGGGATTGCAGCCCCCCAAGTGGGTGTTTTAAGGCAAGTTGCGATCGTAGATGTATCGCCAAAGGAAGCCGGCACCCAACGGCTCATTTTGATCAATCCGGTCATTTTAGAGCGTTTTGAGGAGAAGATCGTCAGGGAGGGGTGTATGAGCTTGCCGCATTATACCGCCAATGTCACGCGGGCCGGGCGGATTCGGCTTCGCTGGTTTGATTTGGAGATGAGGCGGCGGGAGAAAGTATCCTCGGAGTTAGAAGCAATTTGTATTCAACATGAGGTGGATCATTTGAACGGAATGCTGTTTTTGGACCGGGTGGGCTGCCTTAATAGCGATGTGTTTCGCCGCAAACGCTACTTGTAACTTTTTCTTTATTCTTCAATAACGCCCTATCTGCTCTAAAAAAGTCTTGACTTTTTTAGAGTATGGTCTAATATTTAGGCATGATCCCGAGAACTGCTTTAAATACCGTTTCAACCATTACGGAACGTTACCAGAAGATGGTATTTTTGACCGGTCCGAGACAGGTTGGCAAGACCACGCTTGCTCAGGGCTATCAAAAACAATTCTCCCAAAGCTTTTATTTCAACTGGGATGATCTTCATCACCAAAAAATGCTGGCCAAGGAGCCCTATTTTTTTGAGAAGCAAAATAGGGATCCCAAAAAGCCTTTTCTTGTGGTTTTGGATGAAATTCACAAATATGCCCGCTGGAAGAATTATCTCAAAGGAGCGTTTGACAGCTTCGGGAAAGAATTTCTTTTTTTAGTGACCGGGAGCGGACGCCTTGATCTTTTTAAAAAAGGGGGTGACAGCCTTCTTGGCCGGTATTTCAGCGTAAAACTTTTCCCCTTAAGTGTTGGGGAATTAGAGCAATCTTTTCCGTCTCTTTCTGATTTCAAATCCCGCTTACAGGAAATGCCGGAATATTCAAAAAAGAGAAGGGGAACCTATGAACAGCTCTTTGAGATGAGCGGATTTCCGGACCCATTTCTCAAAGCTGAAAAGAAATTTTACCATCTCTGGTTTAAAGAACGGAAATCTTTACTGCTCCGGGAAGATATTCGGAATGCGGCCAACATCCGTGAGCTCTCACTTTTGGAAATATTTTCTCATCTCATTCCCGGCCGCATTGGCAGCCCTCTGTCTTTAAATGCGCTTCGTGAAGATACCGGCGTCGCTTTTGAAACCATTCGGGACTGGACGCTCGTTCTTGAGCAGTTTTATTATTTGTTTCGTCTTACCCCCTATTTCAAAAACGTGGCGCGTGCCTTGAGAAAGGAAACAAAGGTGTATCTGTACGATTGGGTGGAAGTGGAAGATCCCGCGCTTAGGTTTGAAAACATAGCGGCTTTGCATTTGTGGAAAGCCGTGAATATGTGGCAGGACCAGGGTGAAGAAGCGATATCGCTCCACTATCTTCGCGATAAGGACAAGCGGGAAGTCGATTTTGCCCTTGTTCACAAAAAAAGCCCCTTTTGTTTGATTGAGTGCAAAGCGGGGCAGGATGAGATGTCACCGTCTTTGGTTTATTTTCAAAAGAAATTAAATGTTCCTATAGCGGTTCAACTCGTTCATCAGCCGGGAATCTGCAAAAAAATGAAGGACGGCAGTTTGACCCGCTGGGTCATTTCCGCCGACCGCTGGCTCGCGCTTTTACCTTAATCTTGCATGACTGCTTAAAACAGTTGTCTCATCATGGATACACAAATCCAGGGTCAAGGAAAGGAGGAAAAACTTGAGGAAACCATGGAAGCCCAACCGGGCGGAATCGGGATTGCAGCCCCCCAAGTGGGTGTTTTAAGGCAAGTTGCGATCGTAGATGTATCGCCAAAGGAAGCCGGCACCCAACGGCTCATTTTGATCAATCCGGTCATTTTAGAGCGTTTTGAGGAGAAGATCGTCAGGGAGGGGTGTATGAGCTTGCCGCATTATACCGCCAATGTCACGCGGGCCGGGCGGATTCGGCTTCGCTGGTTTGATTTGGAGATGAGGCGGCGGGAGAAAGTATCCTCGGAGTTAGAAGCAATTTGTATTCAACATGAGGTGGATCATTTGAACGGAATGCTGTTTTTGGACCGGGTGGGCTGCCTTAATAGCGATGTGTTTCGCCGCAAAAAATATCTCTGATTTTACGATTTACTCTGTTTCGAATATAGTGTCGCGATGCGAACCCTGGCCAAATCCATTTCCGGGTTTAAACGCAAGGCAGTTTCAAAAAAGCGGATTGCTTCATCGGTTTTTCCTTGCAAATGGTACATTTGACCCAGATTGAAATAAGCGGAAGCATTGCTTGGATTTAACGAAATGGCGTGGCAGGTATATGCGATCGCTTCTTTTAACTTTCCCTTTTTCGCTGACGCATTTCCGAGGTTTATGTAGGCCCCGTGGTGGTTGGGATTGATTTCAAGCGCTTTGGCGTACTGCTCAATTGCTTCGTCAAGCTTACCTTTTTCCTCCAACGCCACCCCTAGATGGTTGCGGGCGATTATTTGTTCCGGCGCAAGTTGTACCGCTTCCCGAAAATGTGAAATAGCGGAATCCACCTCGCCACGTTCAAATAGCGCAATCCCAAGGCCTTGATGTGCGATCGCACTCTGGGGCCGCTTTGCCAGGGTATCGCTCCAGATTGAAATGGCGCTTTGATATACGGCGTTGCGCTGGATGGTAAGGATGCTGAGTGTGAGCAGGGAAGTGAGTAGGATCCCGAAACTGATGTATCTAGGGTTTTTGCCCTGCATCTTTGTGCGGGTGAATATGAAATGGAGCAATTTATGGACTGTGATGACGGTAAGGACTACAAGCACCGCAAGGGGCAGATACATGCGCCGATCCGCGGCAGGCCCTGAATTGGGATGGAAAAAGCTTGAGGTGGGGGCAAGAAAAAGAAAAAAAGAAAGCCCTAGAAATCCGAGACTGCTTTTTCGCCAAAATAGCCATAACGATGCTCCAAAGAGCAGTGCAATAAAAAAGGTGTGCGGGAGCACTTGGCGGAATGTTTGAATGAGAGGCCAATTGTAATCAAAGCACAAGGCGCGCGGCCAGAAGGCCAGTTTTAAATAATGGGTCAAGACTTCCATCTGTGTGGCTAAATACGGCAAACTAAAACTGTTTCGCGGGGCATTCATTCCCAATGTTGATTGCGGAGGGTTAAAAATAAGCAGCCCGAAGAGAATGATCCAAGTTGAAAAGAGGGCCAAATAAAATGGCGCTCTCAAACGAAGCGGTTTCTTAAATGATTTTGAGATGAATACGGCATCATATAAAAAAATGACGATCGGAGCTCCTACCATTGATTCTTTTGTGGCCATGCCCAAAGCACAGAATGTCACCGCCGTAACGAGCCAATAAACACTTGCTGAAGATTGAAATCCCCGAATGGCGCAATAAAAAGTCGCAAGAAAAAAGAAACCCATAAAGGATTCGCTCCTTTGAATGATATACGTCACGCTTTCCGTTTGAATCGGATGGGCAAGCCAAAGCAAGGCAGAGACAAGGGCAAGTGTTGTTGCCGCGCTTCCGCAGCTTTGCCGCAAAAACCCGGACGAGAGCGTCCGCCGGATAATGGCGAAGAGGAGAACAGCGTTCAGACAGTGGACCGCAATATTGGTCAGCCGATAGCTCCGGACGTCCAATCCTGAAAAGTGATAATTCAGCGCCAATGAAAATACGGTGAAAGGTCTTCGTGGATCACCCAGAAAAAAGTTCTCAAGGGAAGTCAGGCGGCGGATGTAGGGACTGTGTACAATGTAGGTGCTATCGTCAAAAATGAACGGCGCCGGAATGCTGTTCCAGTAGATGAGAACTGCCACGGTGCTGAAAAGTAACGGTATGAGAATGCGTCTGTGAGATTCCAGGGCTTGCACGATTATAATGTCCTATAATATATCTTATGTAAA
>CAYJWM010000004.1:0-21481 GCA_964373885.1 uncultured bacterium
CTAGGCCTTGTGATTATTTTGCCTTTATTTGAAAAGCGTTCCGCCGGAATGTACCATAATTCCGCGGTGGTGATTGATCGAGACGGCACCCTGGCGGGCCTTTACCGTAAAATGCACATTCCGGATGATCCGGGCTATTGTGAGAAGTTTTACTTTACGCCCGGAGATTTGGGGTTCCCGAGTTTCCGCACGCGATATGGGCGAATCGGGGTGTTGATTTGCTGGGATCAATGGTTTCCCGAAGCCGCCCGGCTTTCGGCTTTAAGCGGAGCCCAAATTTTATTTTATCCGACCGCGATCGGCGCAAGGCACGGCGAGTCAAAACATGCGGTCCAAAAAGATCGGTCCGCTTGGGAGTTGGTTCAAAGGGCTCATGCGGTGGCCAATGGGATTTATGTGGCTTGCGTCAATCGGGTCGGCCGCGAAGGGAATATTCAATTTTGGGGAAATTCCTTTGTGGCGGGGCCGAGCGGGGAGCTTTTGGCTCAAGCGGGAAGCTCACGCGAAGAAATTTTAATGGCGAAATGTGATTTCTCCAAAATCGAGAAACAGCGCATTCAATGGCCTTTCTTCAGAGACAGGCGCATTGATGCCTACGCGGAGCTTTTATCGCACGCTGCTGAAAGAAAGACACGACATGTCCGAACAACTCTTGTCTAAAGGTGCTTCTTCCACGCCGAGGGGGCTTGAATTTCGCCTGCCGGCCGAGTGGGAGCAGCATGAGGCGACTTGGCTGGCCTGGCCCCATGATCATCAGACATGGCCCCACAACACGGGGGCGGTTGAAGCCATTTTTATTCAAATCATCTCAGCGCTGCATACCGGGGAAAAAGTTCATCTTTTGGTCAATAGCGGTGCCGAGGAACGATATGTGTCCAGTTTGCTTCGGGAAAAAGGAATTAAAGAAAATATTTTTTTTCACCCCATCGAAACGGCCGGCGTTTGGATCCGTGATTACGGGCCGATGATTTTAGTGGGAAGAAAAAGAGAGCGGATTTTTTTGAACTGGCGGTTCAATGCGTGGGGCGGTAAATATGAAGCGCATCAAAAAGACAAAGACATTCCCAAGCGGTTGTCTACCTATTTCAAGCTTTCGGTGTTTAATCCCGATATGGTTTTGGAAGGGGGAGCGGTCGATTCGAACGGCGCGGGCGTTTTCCTGACCACGGAACAGTGTCTTTTAAATCCAAATCGAAATCCTCATATGACGCGCGAACAAATTGAAAAATACCTGGAGGATTTTTTAGGCGCCCGTCGGGTGATTTGGCTCGGTTCCGGAATTGCGGGTGATGATACGGACGGCCATGTGGATGATGTGGCCCGCTTTGTGGATTCCGGTAAAGCGGCAGTTGCTCTGGAAAGGGACCGCTCGGATGTCAATTACGCCGCGCTCCGTGAGAATCGGAAACGCCTTTTGGATGCAGTGGGTTCGGACGGAAAGCCGCTCGAAATTATTTCGCTTCCGATGCCCGGCAAAATTTTAGACAGGCGGGACCGTTTGCCTGCCAGTTACGCCAATTTTTACATCGGGAATCATTGTGTTTTGGTTCCCACATTCCATGATAAAAACGACGGCCGGGCAATCGGAATTTTAAAAGAGTTGTTCCCGAAGCGAAACGTGATCGGAATTTTTTCAACGCCCCTTCTCAAAGGGCTTGGCGCCATTCATTGCGCGACGCGTGAAGAGCCGGCCGCCGTTTAAAATGAAAAACGTCATTCATTATTTTCAGTATCTTTTTTTGCGGGCACTTTGTTTTTTGATTAATCTCATCCCCTTTTGTCCGGCCATGGCGGCCTCTCGCCGCATCGGGCGCCTTCTCTATTGGGTTTTAAAATCGCGGCGCGAAATTGCGCTTCAGAATTTGCGCCTTGCTTACGCGCAAGAGAAAACCGAAGCCCAAATCCGAGCTATCGCGATACAGGCCTTCGAAAATTTGGGAATGATCGCCGTTGAGTTCATACGCATTCCGAACATGGCCCGGGCCCCGCGTCAATACGTGGTGTTTGAAAACCCCGATTTGGCCTGGAACGAATTGGAAAAAGGGAAAGGGGTCATTTTCATTGTGTCCCATTTGGGGAACTGGGAGTGGATGGCCATTGCCACAGGTGACGCCGGCCTTCCCATGCATGCGATTGCCCGCCCGCTGAGAAACCCTTATGTGTACCGCCAAATCGTCAAATGGCGCGGCTTGACCGGTCTTAAAAGCATCAGCAAATATGGAGCTGCCCGGGACACCATGAAAATTCTGGCCCAGAACAAGGTGGTTTCCATATTGATCGATCAGCATGAACGGCAGGGAAGCGTATGGGTGCCGTTTTTCGGCCGGGATGCGTCCACGACCACTTTGCCCGCCATTTTGGCGGTCAAAAAAGGGATTCCGGTTATGCCTCTATTTTTTTATCGCGAATCTAACGGCGTATCGCGTGTGGCATTGAAAGAGGCATTTCCGCTGATTCAAACCGGCGATTATGAGCGTGATATCTTCGAAAATACCAAACAATACATGCAGGCCATTGAACAAGAAGTGAGAAAATGTCCCGGCGCATGGCTTTGGATGCACAGGAGATGGCGGTAATCATGCATCCGGCGAGCGCATTTGCAAAAAATCTGCTTGTCTCTCGCGTACGCTGCGTGCGAATCATTTTGGGCCGTCCGCCCAAGCAAAAATGATTCGTACTCGCTCGGTGTCTTGCGCTCGATTTCGAGTGAGGAAATCTCGCGCAAGCCAACACCGCTCGAGGCAACAGATTTTTTGCAAGCATGGTTGCGCATGATGACTTTGTGGTGAGGAATAAAAAAATGAGACTGCAAAGTTTTTTGTCGAGGGCGGGGGTGGCGAGCCGGAGAAGCGTCGTCGGCGAGCTCAAGGCAGGCAAAGTCAAAGTAAACGGGGAGGTGGTCCGCGTCCCTTCTTATCCGATTTTTCCCCAGCGGGATCTCATTACTTATTTGGACCGGCCGGTTGCGCTGAAGGAGAAAAAATATTATTTGTTTTACAAACCGGAAGGCGTGATTTCCACGGCCAAAGACACGCACCGCCGGAAAACAGTGCTGGATTTTTTCAAAGGCGAAAAAGAACGCGTTTATCCGGTCGGCCGGCTCGATCAGGATACGACGGGCCTTCTTTTACTGACCAATGACGGCGATTTGGCCAATCAACTGATGCATCCGCGCTACGGCATCAAAAAAGTTTATGAGGCAGTGTTAAACAGGGCGATTTCGGGTGAGGAAATTAAAAAACTGGAACACGGAGTGGTTTTAGAAGGCGAGAAGACCGCTCCTTGCGAGATTAAAAAATTGACAAAGTCTAGCAAAGATGTCATCCCCGAACGTTTGAATCGGGGATCCATAGATTCCCGCTTAAAGATTGCGGGAATGACAGAGATTGTTCAAGTGACGCTTCACGAAGGGCGCAAAAGGCAAATCCGGCTTATGTTTCAATCCATCGGGATCAAGGTGCTTGATCTGCATCGGGCATTTTACGGCCCTTTAAATTTAAGCGGACTTCGTCCGGGCGAAAGCCGGCCGCTTTCCGCATCCGAACTCCAACTGCTTCGAAAAACGCTAAAAACAAAAGGGACAGGTCTCCATCGTTAAGCGTGGAGGCCTGTCCCTATTAAAAAGAGGTAAAAAATGAATGCAAAAACGGTCCGCCAGTCACAAACGGAAATGAGCCAGCTCATGATGCCCCAGCACATTAATCTCGCCGGCACGGTGTACGGGGGCGTTATTGTTTCCATTGCGGACAGCGCGGCCTATGTCTGCGCGGCCCGGCACGCGGGCCCCAAATGCGTGACGGTTTCCATTGATCAATTGGATTTCAGGGAACCGGTGCGGATTGGGGAACTTGTGACGTTTAAGGCATCCGTCAATTACGTGGGCCGGACGTCCATGGAGGTTGGGATCAGAATCGAAGCCGAGGATTTAAAAACCGGAAAGAAACGACACACCAATTCATGCTATTTTACAATGGTGGCGCTCGACGATCAGGGCCGGCCGACTCCGGTTCCGAAATTAATTCCAGAGACGGAAGTGGAGAAAAAAAGATTTACGGCCGGAGAAAAACGCCGCAAGCTCGCCCGCGAACGCGGCGGGAAATAACAGCATATCAGGGACGGTTCTTATAAACGGCCTTTCAAGATCTCACGATTCGTTGAACATTTTTAACGAATCGTTGAAATTACAATCAAAGTTTCTAAGAACCGTCCCTGATTACTAGCTTTTGCTATACGCGACGTAGGCCTCAGGGCCTTCCCAGAGAATTACTTCCTGCAATTCGGAGTTTTGTCTTACTTCCGGTTTATTTAACTCCTCATAAAACCAACGCGCGATATTTTCCGAGGTGGGATTGATTTTGTCGAAGGGCGGGATTTCGTTGATGTAGCGGTGGTCGAAACGCTTCCCAAGTTCGCGGATTTTCTTCTCGACGTGAACATAATCAATCCCTATGTCTTCCGAATCCAGTTTTTTGCACAAAAACTTGGCCTCTATTTTCCAGGAATGTCCGTGCAACGGTTCCGGAGCGCCGTGGTATTCCCTCAGGTTGTGCGCCGCCTCAAAGCGGGCCTCCACTCGGATGATGTATTGTTCGCTCATGATCCATTTCCTTACCTAAGCAGCAATGGTCGCATTGGCGGCAGATACTACAGTTCGGAGAAGATTTCCAAATCTTCCCGAACAGTAGTTGTCGCGTTGGCGGCAACTAGACAAAGCGAAACACATATTGTATAGTACTCCCACTTTGTCTTCAATATCAGCATATAGTGTCATCCTGAGCCCTTCGCTTGTCATGCTGAGCCTGCCTGCCGGCAGGCAGGCGATAGCGAAGCATCTCAGGGTAAACTCCGCGAAGGATCTATGGTTGTTAGATTCTTCGGCCGGAGTTTACCCTGAACGCAGTGAATGGGGCCTCAGAATGACACGCATTATTTAGGAGAAGTAAATGGCAGAAGCGACATTTACGGATCAAAATTTTAAGAAAGAAGTTCTGGAATCATCCCTTCCTGTTTTGGTCGATTTTTGGGCCGAATGGTGCGCGCCCTGCCGCATGGTGGCGCCTGTCGTGGAGAAAATCGCCAAAGAGTACACCGGCAAATTAAAAGTGGGAAAATTAAATGTGGATGACAATTCCGAAACGCCTGCGCAGTACGGCATTCAAGGCATTCCCACGCTGCTTTTGTTCCGGGGCGGCCAGGTGGTAAATCAGATGGTCGGGTTCCAATCGGAAGACAAGCTGAAAAAAGAAATCGACCGGGTTTTGGAGCGGTAAATGGTGCGCATGACCGAAGGAAAATACAAGGGTTTGCTGGCTTTATCCAACGAAAAAGGAATTATCGCCGCCGCGGCGATGGACCAGCGCGGCTCGCTTCAGAAATCAATCGCCAAAGCGCGCGGGGTGGACCCAAAACAAATCACCTCTAAGGAAATGGAGGAATTTAAAGTTGAAGTGTCCAAAGCGCTGACGCCTCATGCTACGGCGATCTTGCTTGATCCTGAATTCGGCCTTCCGGCCGCAAAAGCCCGCGCCAAAAATGCGGGTGTTCTTCTGGCGTATGAAAAAACCGGCTACGATGCCGACAAACCCGGACGCCTTCCCGATCTGCTCGATCACGAATCGGTGGCGCGCTTGAAAGCAAAGGGCGCTGACGCCATTAAAATCCTTCTTTATTATACGCCGGATGAAACCAAGGAAATCAACGACCACAAGCACGCTTGGGTGGAGCGCATTGGTGCCGAATGCACGGCCCATGACATTCCGTTTTTTCTCGAATTTGTCGGTTATGACCCCAAAGGCGGGAGTGAATTGGGAATTGAATACGCCAAGCGCAAACCCACTATCGTCACCGAAAGCATGCGCGAATTTTCAAAACCCCAATATGGCGTGGATATTTTAAAGGTAGAAGTTCCTGTGAACATGGCTTATGTTCAGGGAAGCAAAGCCAATAAAACGGGACAAGCGGCTTACACGCGCGAGGAAGCCAAAAAACTTTTCCGCGAGGCCGCAAAAGTGGCCGCAAAACCGTTTATTTATTTAAGCGCCGGAGTGGATGATGATGTGTTCCGCGAGACGCTTGAGCTTGCGACCGAGGCGGGGACGGATTGGGCCGGTGTTTTGTGCGGCCGTGCGACCTGGAAGGAAGGCATTCCTATTTATGGCAAGGAAGGCGCGAAGGGTCTTGCCAAATGGCTGGCCGATCGGGGTGTGAAAAATATTCAGGCGCTGAATCAAATTATTCAGCGCGGTGCCAAGCCCTGGTGGGCGAAATACGGCGGGCGGGATAAAATTCAGGTGCTTGGCCCGGACGGACATGCGGTAAAAGAGCACGCCAAAAATTGCTGTTAAAAAAAGAAAATCTGTAACGTGTGAACATGTTTAACCCAGTGAAAGGAAATCGCCTATGAGTATTCGCGCGGTAAGTGCGTTTTTGGTAGTTGTTTTGTTTGGTTTCTTGTTTGCTCCTTATCTTTTTGCGGAAGCGCCGCAAGTTCCGGAAGCGGTTTCCGAGATAACACTAAAGCCGTTTCATGCAGAACCGATTCAAGTTCAAAAAGCACTTACCCAGGCCGGTTTTTTCACGGGCAAAATAGACGGTATTATCGGCAAAAAAACCCGCGCTGCCATTCGCGCGTTTCAGGAAGCAAATGGGCTGAAAGTCGACGGTCGCTGCGGGCCTCTCACTTGGGAAAAATTGAAACAGTATGACGTAGAATCAACATCCGCACTGCCTGATACGAGCATTTCTCAGACAAACGATGCTGTTTCCACCGACACTTCCTTGATTGCGGAAGAGACGGAAGATATAACGGGCCACGAATTGAAACAGAAACTCGTGTCCTGATCGTTGGTTTTTATGGCGGTCATCCCCGAATGTTTTAATCGGGGATCCCCGACTGAAGATTTCGGGGATGACGGTTTACAGGAAAAAACGCTGCGCCAATCTCATTCGCTGCCGTCTACGACGACTGCTTTCGCTGCCGTCTACGACGACTACTTCGTTGCCATGAAACAGAACCATCTTTCATTTTTTGCGTGGATCCGCTCGATTGCGGGCTGGTTTTTGGTGGCGGTGGCGACTTTGATTTTCTTTCCCTTCGTCCTGATCATTGTTCCTGTCCTGTTTGTGTTCGATCGGAACCGAAAGCATATTCATCCGCTTATTTCGCTGTGGGCGCGAACGATATTAATTGTTCTCCCCCTGATGCGGGTTCGAATCGAAGGTGAACACCACCTGAAGCAAAGTTCGGTTTTTGTGCTGGTGGCCAATCATCAGAGCGTAGCGGACATTATTGCCGTTCTTCATCTTCCGCATCCGTTTAAGTTTATTGCGAAAAAGGAATTGTTCTGGATTCCTTTTCTTGGCTGGGCATTGACCTTGGCTGGGTATATTCCGCTTGAGCGCGGCGACCGGCTGAGCGGTAAACAGACTGTTGACCGGGCCAAACAATATTTGGAAGAGGGTATGTCCGTTCTTTTTTTTCCGGAGGGGACGCGCAGCCGGGACGGTGAAATTCATGAATTTAAAATCGGCGCGTTTAAAATTGCATCGGAGCTCGGCATTCCCGTTGTTCCGATCGTGATTGACGGAACGCGCGAAGTGGTTCCAAAAGGGAATTTTATGATCGGAAGCCGCAAAGAAGTGACCGTAAAAGTCGGCGCCCCGCTCGCACCGTTTGGTACATCAAACGGCGACATCAATGAGTTTGCCCAGCAGACCAGAAGAAAAATGATTGCTTCTTTGGAAGAAATTCGGATGAAAAAATTTAGCGGGCATTACACATGAAACGGATTGTCATTGTCCCGGATGGAGTCGGCGATTGGCGGCTTCCCGAGCTTGGAAATAAAACGCCGCTTGAGGCCGCTCAAAAGCCGCATTTGGATGAACTCTCGAAACGTTCCGTTTTAGGCACGCTTCGGACGTGTCCCGAAGGCATGTATCCGGGAAGCGATGTGTGCGGACTTTCCCTCATGGGTTATGATCCTGCGCAAGGTTATACAGGCCGTGCTCCGCTTGAAGCCGCCAATCTCGGGATTGTGCTGGGGCCGGGTGAGCTTGCGTTTCGCTGCAATTTGGTGACCGTGGAAGGCGAGATGCTCAAAGATTATTCAGCCGACCACATCACAACGGAAGAGGCCGCCGTTTTAATTCAAGCGCTTCAGAAGGAACTCGGGAACAATGTGCTTTCCTTTCATCCCGGTAAAATGTACCGCCACATTTTGCGTTACAGGCGCGCGGGCGATCTCAAGGTGGAAACCGATCAACCACATGATTTTCAGGGAGATGCTTACGAAAAACATTGGCCCAAAGGAAAAGGCGCCGAACTTTTAATTGATTTGACCGAAAAATCCAAGGCGATTCTGGAACGGCATCCCATCAATGAAAAACGTGCCAGAGCGGGCAAAGGGCGCGCCAATATGATTTGGCTATGGGGAGGAGGCGGCGCGCCGAAATTAGAGCTGTTTCGAGCCAAATATGGGGTTTCGGGAGGGGTTATTTCAGCCGTAGATCTTTTGAACGGATTGGGCCGCTATGTCGGCTGGGAAATTATTTCGGTGCCCGGCGCGACGGGTTATTTTGACACCGATTACGCCGCAAAAGGCGCGTTTGCGATCGAAGCGCTCAAGCGGCTTGATTTGGTGTTTGTGCACGTGGAAGCCACGGATGAAGCGGGCCATGCCGGAAACACGAAAGAAAAAGTGCGCGCGATTGAAAATATCGACCGCCACATCGCGGGCCCTATCTTAGCACATTTGAAAAAAGAAAAAGCGTGGCGCCTCTTTGTGGCGCCTGATCATTACACCCCGATCGTGAAAAAAACCCATGTGGCCGAGCCGGTGCCGTTTATGTTTGCGGCTTCGGATCTTAAAACGGCCGGTTCAAGCCGAACGTACACGGAAGCGCACGCCCAAGAAACCGGAATACGCCTCGAAAAAGGGTTTGAACTTATGCGCCGGCTGATTCATGGCTGGCCCAAATCATGAACAAACAGAATTTGCTTCAGCCGCCGGCGGTTCGCCCGCTCCGGCGCTCTCGCCCTTTGCTTTCGCCAAAGGCGAAAGCAAAGGACAGCGGGAGCCGGCTTTCGCAAACACTGTTTGTTCAAGGTTCTTTTTTTCATGGTTGATTGGGGCGCAATCAGAAAAGATTTTCCCGTCACGGAACGTTTTACCTACCTCGATCATGCTTCCGCGTCCCCGATGCCGCGCCCGGTTTACGAGGCCGTGCTCCGCTATTATAATGAGCTGGGCAGCTTCGCTGATTTTTCGTGGGGCCGCTGGATCGAGCGGCGCGAGGAAATCAGGCAGAAAACAGCCCGTTTTATCGGCGCGAAGCCCGAAGAAATTGCATTCACCTCAAGCACGTCGCATGGGATGAATTTAATTGCCGAATTGATTGCCGATCGAGGCGGCGTGCTGACCAATGCGCTTGAGTTTCCCGCCACTACCGTTCCGTGGATTCACCGGAAAGCGAACATGAAGTTTCTCGAGCCAAAAGGCGGCGTCATTTCAGTCGAAGCGATAAAAGAAAATTTAAATCCGAAAACAAAAACCGTTCTCACCAGTTTCGTTCAGTATCAAAATGGATTCCGCACCGATTTGGAGGCGATCGGCCGTATCAAAGCCGATCGGTTTTTCGTGGTGAATGCGGCCCAGGGCTTCGGTTATTTGCCGATAGATGTGAGAGCCGCCAAAATTGATTTTCTCGTCACGAACAGTTACAAATGGCTCATGGCGGGCCACGGGGGCGGGATTCTTTATGTGAATAAAAAATGGATCCGCAAATTTCGGCCTCACTCGGCGGGCTGGCAAAGCGTGCTCAAACCCGAGTTTTTCGACAACAGGCATGTGGTTTTGAAACCTACTGCCGCGCGCTATGAATACGGCTCTCCCCCTTTTCCATCTATTTTTGCGATCGGCGCGGCCATTGAATATATTTCAGAACTTGGGGTAGAACAGGTATGGCAGAGAATCAAATTTTTAACCGATGCGTTAATCGGTGAGCTTCAAAAGCATCATTTCGAAATTTCTTCTCCCCTCGGCCCAAAGATGCGTTCGGGAATCGTCGTTTTTGGTGTCAAGAATGCCGTGAAATTGACGAATCAACTGCTAGCGAGGCGTTTTTATGTCTCACCGCGTGGGGAGGGGATACGCGTGGCGCCCCATATGTATAATACGGAAGAGGAAATTTTTTCTTTCGTCAAAGCGTTGAAAGAAGAAATGAGGCGTGCATGATTTGGGTCTGGGCCGCAGGCGCATGCGTGGTCGGTATTTTGGCATGGGCTTTTTTCGTGGAGCCGCGGTGGTATCGCCTGCGCAGGATCAAACTCAAAGACCAGAAAAAGTTACGCAAGCCGATCACCATTCTCCATCTTTCCGACGTCCATTTTCAGAAAAAAGAAGGCGGCAAGAAACATTTTTTTCAAAAATTGTCCATGCTGAATCCGGACCTTTTGTTTCTGACCGGTGACATCATTGAAAATGACGAGGGGATTGATACGGCGGTTCAATTGATTTCGGGGATCCGTGCCCGCTACGGAGCGTTTTTGGTGCCCGGCAATCATGAGTATTATGACTATCATTGGCTGGATACAGCTCGTTATTATCTCCGGCTCGGGAACACCGCAGTGACGCGCAACCGGCTTGATCTTTTTATTTCAAAGCTCAAACAGATCGGGGTCAGAACGTTGATTAACGAATCGGTGAAGCTCGAGGTCCATGGAAATCATGTGTGGATCGGAGGCACCGACGACCCAATTACTCAAAAAGTGGATTTTAACCGCACGCTCGAAGACATGGGCCCCCAAACGTTTAATATTTTATTGACGCATCATCTCGATAGCATTCTCAAATTAAATCATCACGGCATCGATTTTGTATTGGCAGGCCATACGCATGGCGGGCAAGTGCGGATTCCTTTTATCGGGCCTCTTGTTTGTGAAACCGGATTGCCGCGCCGTTATGTCGATGGGCTCAATCATTATAAAGGAATGCTCACGTTTGTTTCGCGCGGTGTGGGTACCGGACGATTGCTCACGCCGCGGTTTGCCTGCAGGCCGGAAGCTGTTTTTTTTGAATTGTCCGGTTGACTTACTGAAAAGTAACGTGTATCTTTTTGAAGGCATATGAACCGGAAATCGAGACACCATTGGAATCAGCGTTTTCGACTTAAAAAAGCCGCTCTCTTAACAGAGTGGGAGGCGGGCGTTTTGCGCACGCAGGTCCGGAAAAATTCAAAAGTGATCGAATGCCTGATCGAAAAAGTGGATCTTCTTGCTAACAAGGAGCAGTGTCCGAAGGACGCCAACACACTTCAAAGTTTAAGAAAGCGCCTTTCCATATCACTTGCTGAAAATGACACATTTCGCCGGGTATTGTGGCGCCACCTTCAATTGACCAAACTCGCCGTTTCCGATTCGCTTCTGGACCCGATCGCTTTCTTGGTCAGCCGGATCAAAGCAAGAGCGTGCGCTCAGATTGCCGAAGAAGCCCGTGCCTAGTCACCTAAAGGGAGTTTAAATGGCAGAAAAAGAAGAACAGGCGCAGCCGAAAGAAGAGAAGCCAAAGGCGGAGAAAAAAAGTGAAGAAGCGCCGAAGGAAGAAAAACCGAAGGCGAAAAAAGAAGCACCCGCCGAGTCGAAAGAACCCGCCGCCAAAGAGAAAAGCGGGGCCAAGGGGAAGAAAATCAGCCGCATGAAGCTTGAGGAAGTAGAGGCGGAAATTAAAATCATGAACCAAAAAATGGGCGGGTTTCAATCCGGTTTCGCCCGCCATTTGCTTGCCCGCAGGAAAGAGCTTGCCGAATCCAAAAAGTAGAATCGTTTCCCACCTTGACCTCGATTGTTTTTTCGTCTCCTGTGAGCGGATTAAAAATCCCAGATTGATCGGAAAACCCGTGATTGTCGGAGGAAGCGTTGAGGGCCGCGGCGTCGTCTCCAGCGCTTCCTATGAGGCGCGCAAGTTCGGCGTGCGTTCCGCCATGCCGACCGCTCAAGCCAAGCGGTTATGCCCTTCGGGTATTTTCCTTCCCACGGATTTCAATTGCTATGTCGACATGTCGAAACGCACAGCCCGTTTTCTTAAGGAAGCGGCGCCTGTCGTGGAACAGGCGTCTATTGATGAGTTTTATCTCGATCTGACGGGTTGCGAACGCGTCTATCCGAGCATCCCCGCATTCGGGTCCTTTGTGAAAGAGTATTTGGCGGCGGAGCTTAAACTTCCTTCGACGCTTGCGATCGCGTCCAATAAACTCGTGGCCAAAATCGCGGTCGGGGAGGCGAAGCCAAACGGATTTATGATTGTTCCACCGGGCAGGGAGGCCGAATTCTTGAACCCCCTTCCGATTGAAGTCATGCCCGGAATCGGCAAGGTAACGGCAAGAGAAATGAATCGATGGGGCCTTAAAACCATTGGGGCAGTTGCTTCCGAGCCCGCGGATTTGCTCCAGCGGCGTTTTGGAACATGGGGAAAGGAATTAAAGGAACTGGCTTTGGGGATGGATGACCGGCCGGTGGTGGTGTACGAGGATCCGAAAAGCATCGGGCGGGAAACCACTTTTGGAAAAGACATTGGGGACCCGGACTATTTGCTTTCGGTCCTGTCCTCTTTTTCGGAAGAATGCTCCGCCGAAATGCGCGAATACGGTTTTAAAGCGAAGCGGGTGACTATAAAGTTTCGCCTTCCCGATTTTACGACCTTTGAACGTTCCAAAACCATTGCTCCCACTTATTCCGAAACGGAAATATTCCGCTGGGTCCGGGAACTTTTTTTGAACAACTGGAAGAGCAGTATGAAGCTTCGTCTCGTCGGCGTGAGTATTTCCGGCTTTTTGCGTTCCGCGGATGCAGCCACCCTTTTTCAAGACGCGGGTGCCGAACGGGAGGATAAAATCATCCGCGAAATCGACAAGATCCGCGCCAAGTACGGTTTTGAGGCCATTCACAGAGGAAGTTCTTTGCTTCACACGCAGAAATAAAATAGAATACCTACAATCCCCTCACCCTAACCCTCTCCCCCTTTAGGGGGAGAGGGAAGAGATCATAAACGTGGGGTGAGGGGCTCTTATTATGGATGAATCTTCTAAAAAACCATGGGTATTGATCACCGGCGCTTCGTCCGGCATCGGCGAAGTGTTTGCCCGGCGTTTCGCCCGCGAGGGCTGGAACACGGTGCTCGTGGCCCGCTCGCTCGACAAACTGAACACGCTCGCGCGTTTTCTGGAATCGGAGAGCAAAGTGTCCACGCTCGTGATCGGGACGGATTTGACGGGCCGTGAGGCGCCCCGATATGTTTATGATCAGACCAAGCGGGCCGGCATTGAAATCGAGGGGCTGGTCAATAACGCCGGTTTTGGCGCTTCGGGAAAATTTCAGGACGTGGAATTGGAACGTTATCTGGGAATGATCGATTTAAACGTCCGCGCCCTTGTGGAACTCACGCATCTTTTTTTGAAAGGCATGCCGGCAAAAGACCGCCAGATCCCTCGCTCGGGCTTTTCGCCGCCCTTTAGGGTCGCTCGGGATGAAGGGCTGCAAATCCCTCGGCCCTTCATTCTCAATGTTTCGTCCACGGCCTGTTTTCAGCCGATTGATTATTCTTCCGTTTACGCGGCCACAAAGGCGTTTGTCACCTTGTTTTCAGAGGCGCTTTGGATGGAGCTCAAATCGAGCGGCATCCGCGTGCTGAATGTATGCCCCGGTTTGACTAAAACTAATTTCGGGAACGCGGCGGGGGGCAGGGATTATCGGAAAGAAGCGATTGCCGAATTGCCTGAAGCGGTGGTGGAAACTGCTTTCCGCGCTTTGAAGGGCAATCGTCCGACCGTTATTTCAGGATGGGGGAACCGGGCGCTTATTTTTTTGGAGCGGCTCATTCCGCACAGGGCACTTTTGTGGTTGATTCCGCACGTTCAGAGAGCAAGAAAGGATATTTAGTTTCATGCGCCGTTTGAACCACCCTTTTGTTTTTATTGGAATCGTTGTTCTGGCAGCTTACATTGCGGCCCAAGTGGCGGTCGGGATTCTGATCAAACCGGCCATGGAACGCCAATTGCGCTACATTTTCCGCTCGCCCGTTTCCATCCGGGAAGCCGGTGCCAATCTTTTCCCTGGCTCTATCTGGATGAAGGATGTGCGCGTGAGAAACGCGGACGGGTTTAAAAACCGCGATTTTCTCGCCGTCAAGCACGTGTCCATCCGCATCAGCTTCCTGAGTCTTTTGACCAGTGAATTTGCCGCCGACCGTATCCGTCTGGAGGAACCGGTTTTTTACTTGGAAATCGGCAAAAGCGGCCAAAGCAACGCGGATTATTTCCGCACGCAGATGACACGCTGGGGCGAGAAATTTGTGCGGAAAACCAGAAAGATCCTCCGGTTGATTACCAGTTACCGCATCGAAAAGTTTTCAATCCGGGACGGCCGGGTGTTTATGGCGGATGAGCGCGGCGGCGGCCGAAAGCAGACTTATTACATCGATTCATTCTCGCTCGCCCGCGTGATGTATCCCCCCGATCCGGAAGAGGCCCTGCCCGCTGCCCTGTACTTAAACGCCACAGTCCAGGGGGTGCGGGAAGGGAAAGTGCTGGTGATCGGGCGGCTCAATCCGTTTGTGCCCAAGAAAAGTTTTGATTTGACGGCTTCGCTTAAAGATTTTATGTTAAGTGAATACGAACTGATTCCCAATTTTCCTCTCCGTTTTTCAAGCGGATTGCTTCAGCTGAAAGCAAAAGCCGTGTGTCATGAGAATCAGCTTGAGATGGATCATCAAGTCCGCGTGGAGCGGATTAAGTTGACAGCTGCCGACGTTTCGAAGCAGGCGAAAAAAACCTTGGTATTCGGTCTTCAGCCGAAAACGGTGGCCCAATTTTTCAATGAGGTGAAGCCCGCTTCGGAACCTTTCGAATTTGCTTTTCAGGTTGCCGGTGATATCGGGGATCCCAAGTTCGATGTGTTCGGCGAAGTTCGAAATCAAATTGCCAAAGAAGTTCAAAATCGTATCGGCGAACAAATCAAGTCCCTGACGCCCAAAAATGAGAAAGCCGCCGCGAACACACCTGTCCAACCGGCGCCGGCCCCCTCCAGCGCGCCTGACCGTGGTTAGCGTTTCCGGAAAAGCCGGTTTTGTTTCCATTATGGGAAGCCCCAATGTGGGAAAGTCTACCCTTTTAAACCGTCTGATCGGGTCGAAACTGGCCGCTGTTTCTCGGAAACCGGGGACCACGCGGAAAGTGATTCGAGGGATTTTGACCGAGAAAAGAGGACAGATTGTTTTTTTGGATACGCCGGGATTTCACAAACCCAAAGATTATTTGGGGCGATTTATGGTGCGTGAAGCGGCCGGAGCGCTTCCCGACGCCGATGTGCTTTATTACATGGCGGAGCCGGTTCTCCCGCGCGAAGCCGATTTTTCAATGCTGGATGCGTTTAAAGCATCCGCCGAGCCCGTTTTTTGCCTGATCAATAAGGTGGATTCCGTTTCCAAGCCCGAACTTTTACCCGTGCTGGATTGGTATCAAAAACAGTGGCCTTTTCGGGAGCTGATCCCCATTTCGGCCAAGCACGGCGATCAGGTGGATGTTTTGCTTGAGAAAACATTTGACTGTTTGCCGGCGCACGAGCCCTATTTTCCGCCGGATGTGACAAGCGACCAGGCCGAGCGCTTCATCGCCGAGGAATTTATACGCGAAAAAATTTTCCGCTTCACGGGTGAGGAAATCCCCTATGTGACCGCCGTCCAGATTGAAGAGTTTAAGGAAGAGGAAAAATTGATCCGGATTCATGCGACGATTTATGTGGAAAAAGATTCTCAAAAAGCGATTGTGATCGGAGCCGGCGGGCTGAAATTAAAGCAGATGGGGACGGCCGCGAGAAACGATCTCGAGCAATTTTTAGGGAAGCAGGTTTTTCTCAAACTTTGGGTGAAGGTGCTCAAGAACTGGAAAAAAGACGAGCGTTCGCTTAAACGTCTCGGGTTTCAATGAAAACAAAACCGCATGCGCAAGTAAAAGCCATTTTGTTTGATATGGGGAATGTGCTTGTCTTCTTCGACGCCAAGCGTTCCTCAAAAGCGTTTTCGGAAGCGGTGGGAGTGCCCGAAGACAAAGTCTGGAAAACTTTTTTCGTTTCCGATTTGGAGCGCTCCTACACGCGCGGGGAAATTTCCTCGGAGGATTTTTACCGGCGGGTGAGCGAACATTTTCCTTCCAAGCTTGATTTTGCCGCTTTTACGCGGCTTTGGAACGATATTTTTACGGAAAACCGGGAAATGGACCCGCTTTTGAGGAAATTAAAAAAGCGTTATCCTTTGTATCTGATTTCCAATACGAACGATCTTCATTTTGAGCATATCAAAACCGAGTTCCGCATCCTCAGTCACTTTACCAAGTGCTTCCCGTCGCATGTGGTCGGCCACAGGAAGCCCGATCGCGCCATGTTTGAGCATGTCCTTAAGGAAATCAAGTTAAGGCCGGAAGAGACGATATTTATTGATGATATTGATGAATTTTTGCGCTCAGCTGAAAGTCTCGGAATCCGTGGGGTCAAGTTTACTTCCCGGGCCGGGCTCGAAAAAGAATTAAAGCGTCTAAACATTCTTGATTAAGGTAACGTTTCAGCGCGCGTTTTTGTGGTACTTCATTCGACAGGTGGCCATGAGCCGGAAACTGCTTGCCTTCATATTGGTTTGTCTTCTATTGCTTCCGGCCTCCGTATTCGCGCTCGGCGTGAATGCTTCTGACACCAATCGATTTGCCGGGGGCGTCCAGCGGCTTCTTTTTGCGCCTTTTCAAATTCCGCTTCAAGTATTAAACGGGACGATGAACGGGCCTTTTCTGGTAGGTCCTTTGGTTGGCGTGTTTACGGGCGTGTTTCGCACCGTCGGGGATTTGGCAGGGGGCGTTTTCGACATGACAGCCGCCGCGGCGCCTTACGCCAAATACGCTCTCTTCGCGCTTTAAAGAAGTTTCCAAAACCTACTTGCCTCTCGCGGACGCTCGGCACGGATCATTTTGGGCCGTCCGCCCGAGCAAAAATGATCCGTGCTCGCTCGGTGTCTCGCGCTTCGTTTCGAATGAGGAAACTACGCGCGAGCCAACGCCGCTTCAAGGCAATTAGGTTTTGCAAAGCTGTGGGACTGATATGAAATTAAGTGGTTGGTTGGTTTTTATTTTTGTGGTGGCGATGCTTTCGGGCTGTATCCGCTTGGTCGGAAAAGCGGGCTATGTGAAAGAAACGCCGACGGAACGCACTTCGAAAACCGTGGGTTTTGATACTGCAGAATTGCTGGACAGCCAAAAAGCCGAAGGAAGCGTAACAGCATAACTGTCATTCTGAGCCCTTCGTTTGTCATGCTGAGTGAAACGAAGCATCTCAGGGTAAACTCCGCGAAGGATCTATGACTCATAGATTCTTCGGCTTCGCCTCAGAATGACAGCTGTATGAAGTGGGATGCACCCGGCTCAGCGAGCAGCACCCTTGTGGTGTCGCCCCAGGATGACATTTATTCCTCAAGCGGCAGGAAAGCGGGTTTTGCGTTGAGCAGATAGACGGCGACACCGCTTGCAATAATGAGAAGCCCTCCGAGCAAAGACCGGATTCCGAGCGACTCTCCCCAAAATAAAATTCCGATCACCGAACCAAACACAGGCGCCAAATATCCGAACGGCAGTACCACTGAAACCGGCGCGCTTCGGATTGCGTTCGTGAGCCAGACCTGCCCGAAAAAGGCGCCCGCCGTCACTCCCAGGAGACTTACCCACTCCATTCCGTTCGGCCAGTAAAATCCGAATTTGAGGAGCGGAAGGGAGCCGATCGTTGAGATCGCCGTGAAATAAAAGATAATCGTGTAGGGCGATTCATCCTCGTCGCTATAGCGGATAAATACATAAGCAAGCGCCGCGAAAATTCCCGAGAGCAGTCCGAGGAAAAACGGGACCCATTTGGCCTCGAACTCGGGAGCGGCCAGAAGATAAAGGCCGATAAAAGAGGTGAAAATTGCGATTTTGACGGGCCCGCTCGTTCTCTCTTTGAGCATGAGCCGTGCAAAGATGACGACAAAAATAGGCGCCGTGTAGTTGAGCATCACGGCGGTTCCCAAGTCCAATTTTGAAATCGCGTAGAAATGCAGTGAGAGTGCTAGAAAACCGGAAAGCCCGCGCAGGAGCAGCACACCCACATTTTTCCCCACCCACGAAGCTTGGGTTTTCCAAATCATCACACCGATGGCGACGGTTCCAAGAAAGCTCCGGAAGAAAACGACTTCGGTGGACGGAAGCGTCTGGGCCGTCCATTTAACGCAGCCGGCCATAAAGCCGAACGAAAGGGCCCCCAGACACATTTGGGCTATGCCGCGGGCCGGATTATTGTTTGAAATTCGAACCATGGTTTTGGTATAGTATCGGCGCTATGATTATCGGATTGACAGGTAAAAATGGGGCAGGCAAAGGAGAGGTCGCGAAGTTTTTAAAAGAACGCGGCCTGGATTATCTTTCCCTTTCGGATGTGCTTCGAGAGGAGCTTCAAAAGCGCAAAAAACCTGTCACACGCGGCAATTTGGTTGAGCTTGGCAATGAGCTGCGCCGGAAATTCGGCCCCGGAGTTCTGGCCCGGAAAACGCTGGAAAAAGTGGAGCTCGACCGGAATTATGTGATTGATTCCATCCGTCATCCGGAGGAAGCCAAAACGCTGGGTTCGCGCGATAATTTCTTTCTTCTCAATGTGACGGCCCCTCCGAAAGTCCGGTTTGAACGTTTGAAGGGGCGCACCCGGGAAAATGACCCCAAAAGTTATCAGGAATTTCTGAAACTGGAGCGCGCGGAAGGAAAAAGCAAAACCAAAAGCGACCAGCAGCTTGATGAGACGATCGCAGCTGCTGATTACACGATCCGCAATCTCGGCACCTTAAACGACTTGCATGAGCAGGTGACAAAGATCATCATGACTATCGCGCAGAAAAAAAAACGCCCGGATTGGGATGAATATTTCATGGGCATCGCGCGCGTCGTGGCGCTTCGCTCGAATTGCGTCAAACGCAAAGTGGCGGCGGTCATCGTCAAAGACAAGCGCATTATTTCCACCGGCTACAACGGAACGCCCCGCGGAGTGAAAAACTGCAGCGAGGGCGGCTGCCCGCGCTGCAATCAATTGACAAGCTCGGGGACAAAGCTCGAAGAATGCCTCTGCTCCCACGGCGAGGAAAATGCGATCACGCAGGCCGCTTATCACGGGGTGAACATTAAGGACTCTACGCTTTATTCCACTTTTTCGCCCTGTCTGCTTTGTACGAAAATGATTATCAACAGCGGCATACGTGAAGTGGTGTATAACCGGGATTATCCGCTTGCTGAAACTCCTGCCCGGCTGTTAAAAGAAGCGGACATAATCTTAAGAAAAATCAAACTGGATTAATCATGGCCCAGCCCGTTCTTTTCTCGCTCGACGAAATTTACGCACCCGTTCAGCCGCATCTTCCACGGGTTGAGGAAAAAATCCTGGAAATTTTGGCGACCCCCAATGAGCTCGCGAGCGACATCATCCGTTATTTTTTTAAGTCCAAGGGCAAATTTTTAAGGCCTGCACTTACCTTGTTTGGCGCGAGTTTCGGCCCTCGGGTGAGCGATTCGGCCGTGCAGGCCGCCGCCGCGCTTGAGATTTTTCATTCTGCCACGCTGATTCACGACGACATTATCGATTCGGCTTATCTCAGGAGAAATTTCCCCACCGTTCACGCCAAGTGGAATTCCCAAGTCGCGGTTTTGGTCGGGGATTATTTGCACGACAAGGCGATCGGCGCTATTTTCGACACCCAAAGCGATCGGCTCATCTCCGCTTTTCTCAATACGGCCGGCACCGTCTGCGACGGTGAAATTCTTGAGTGGAAAGAAAAAAACAATTTCAATCTCAAGGAAGAAGTTTATCTTACGATCATCGAACGCAAAACGGCTGCGCTTTTGGCGACCTGCCTGGAAGCGGGTGCGATTTTGGCCGGGCTTTCTGTGGAGGAAGGGCTTGCGCTCAGGCGCTATGGGTTTTATTTCGGGATCGCATTTCAAATCATGGACGACTGCCTCGATTTTATGGGCGAGGAAAACGAGTTCGGCAAAACGCTCGGCTCTGACCTCGCGGCCGGCGTGCTGACGCTTCCTCTGATCCGGCTGGTCGCGCTTTTGGATGAAAATAAAAAAGCGGAAATTTTCTCAAAGGTAAAATCGGGGCTCGCCCAGCAGGAGCTGCGCGAACTCGTGCGCTTGCTTGAGCAACACGGCGCTTTGGACTATGCGGTCGCCAGGGCCCGCCAGTTTACCGAGCGCGCCTCGCTTGAGCTTTCCGTTTTCCCGTCTTCCGCTTCCCGCCGGAGTTTGGAAGCGCTTCTCCAGTACGTGATCGAACGCCATCGATGAAAATGAGTTTCCCCCTCACCCTACCCTCTCCCCCTAAAAGGGGGAGAGGGAAAGAAATCACCGGTAGGTGAGGGGGTGGTCTAAATGCGCCGTCTTTTTCTTTTCGCGCTCGCGGTCGGGGCGAGCGGCACCCTTACGTTTTGGCTTGCGGAAAAGTTGCCTCTTGCCACCGGCTGGTGGTGCGGGACGCTGATCGGGTTCATACATTTTTATTCTCTCCGGCTCGGGATGAAGCACACGACGTCCAAGCGCATCGGCGGCCTTTTTTTCCTGCGTTATCTCGCGCTCGCGGGCGCTTTTTTTCTGATTCTCCGGCTCGGACGGGAACAACTGGGAAGTTCGGCAGGCGGGTTTTTATCTTTTTATGTGGTCCTGCTGATTGATTATTTGATTCGGTTTTGGAAACAAAAACGAGCGTAATTTTGGGGACACATAACTTAATTAAACATTTTCGTCATCAAACGCAATTAAGTAATGTGTCCCCGAAATTAGGTGTTCTTTATTTGGTGGCCACGCCGATCGGAAATTTGGAAGACATCACGTTCCGCGCGGTGCGCGTTTTGCGCGAAGCGGATTTTGTGATTTGCGAGGACACCCGTCACAGCGGGATGCTTTTGAAGCATTTTGAGATCAAAAAGCCGCTCCGCTCTTTTCACGAGCATACATCGGAAGATAAGGTAAAAGCGATTGTCTCCGAATTGGCGTCAGGCCGGTCGGCGGCGTTCATTACGGATGCCGGAACGCCCCTTGTTTCCGACCCCGGTTTTGAGCTTGTGCGGGAGGCCCTCCGCCGGGGTGTGCGCGTCGAATCCGTCCCAGGGCCGAGCGCCTTTTTGAATGCGCTCGCGTTAAGCGGTCTTTCAAGCCACGCGTTTGCGTTTCTTGGCTTTTTGCCGCAGAAACCGAAAAAACGGGATGATTTTCTGCGAGCGCTCGTTTCCGAGCCGAGGACTTTGATTTTTTACGAATCGCCTTACCGGATCGTCAAGACACTTGAAGCGATGCTCGCGATTTTGGGGGACCGGGACGCCTCGGTTTCCCGCGAAATGACCAAAAAATTCGAAGAAACGGTGCGCGGGAAACTTTCAGA
>CAYJWM010000004.1:21581-43063 GCA_964373885.1 uncultured bacterium
AAACGGGCGGCCATATTTGTGTCCGGCGCGGGCACGAATATGGAAAATATCGCAAAGCGCGTGAAAGCAGGGGAGCTGGACCTGGAAATTGGGCTTATCGTTTGCGACAATCCGCAGGCGTTTGCCTTAAAGCGCGCGGTCCAATTTCATTTGGAAACATTTCTCATTGACCGGAAAAATTTTAAGGACAAATCCGAGTTCGATGCCGCGATTTCAAAAAAATTAAAAGAGAAGAAAATCGACGTGATTTTCCTCGCCGGCTTCATGAGGATTTTAGGGCCCGAATTTGTGCGCGAGTGGAAAGGGCGCATGATCAATATTCACCCCAGTTTTCTCCCCCAATACCCGGGCACGCACGCGATTCGCGACGCATTTGAAGCCAAAGAAAAGGAAACCGGCGTTACGGTTCATTTCGTAAATGAAGGAGTCGACAGCGGCCCCGTGATTTTGCAGAAGAAAGTTCCGATTAAGGAGGATGATACTTTGGAAACACTTGAAGCGCGGGTGCATGCGCTCGAGTACGAGCTTTATCCGGAGGCAATCAAGCTTTTTTTATCCGGCAAAGCAAAACTTTCTTAATTTTGTGTAAATTTTGGGTAAATTTTGTAAATTTTGGGGACACAATACTTAATTAAACATTTTTGTCATTATAAAGCAATTAAGTTTTGTGTCCCCAAAATTCCAGTGATATACTCTCGGCTTTAAAGAAAGGAAGGAAATGGCGATGAAAATTGAAAAGGTCAAAGCGCGTGAAATTCTGGATTCGCGCGGGAACCCGACCGTTGAAGTGGATGTTTTATTAAATGACGGCTCACTCGGCCGCGCGGCGGTCCCAAGCGGAGCTTCGACGGGGGAACATGAAGCCGTGGAACTCAGGGACGGCGATAAAGGCCGCTATCTCGGAAAAGGGGTTCAGAAAGCGGTGGCGAATGTTAATCAGACCATTGCGAAAGCCATTTCGGGAAAAGACGCCGAAAATCAGGAGTCACTCGATCAATTTTTAATTTCACTGGACGGTACCCCCAATAAATCAAAGCTCGGGGCCAATGCGATTCTCGGCGTATCCCTTGCCGTCGCCCATGCCGCCGCCAATTCCAAGAAAATTTCTCTCTTTCGCTATCTTGGCGGTGAGAAGGCCAATATTCTGCCTGTGCCGATGATGAACATCGTGAACGGCGGCGTTCACGCGGACAACAATGTCGATTTGCAGGAATTTATGATCATGCCGTTCGGGGCCCGGCGGTTTTCAGACGCGCTTCGGATCGGGGCGGAGGTGTTTCATCATCTCAAAAAAATCCTTCACGCCAAAAAACTATCTACTGCAGTGGGGGATGAGGGCGGGTTTGCCCCTGATCTCAAATCCAATGAGGAAGCGCTGGATGTCATTATGGAAGCCATTCAAAAGGCCGGATACAAGTGCGGAACGGATGTGAACATAGCGCTCGACCCCGCCAGCTCCAGTTTTTACGGGCAGGACAAAACCAGCGGGAATAAAAATCCGGGGAAATATGTTTTGCGCGCGGAGTCAAAGCCCGTGAAAAGTGCCGACGAAATGGTGGCCTTTTATGAGGCACTTTCCAAAAAATATCCCATTTTTTCCATTGAAGACGGCTTGGCTGAAGATGATTGGGACGGTTGGAAACGTTTGACGGACCGGCTTGGCGCGAACGTTCAGCTGGTGGGCGATGATCTGTTTGTGACCAATGTGAAACGGCTTCAAATGGGAATTGATAGAAAAGTCGCCAATTCGATTTTGATCAAAGTGAATCAAATCGGGACGTTAAGCGAAACGATCGCGGCGGTGAAGCTCGCGCACAAACACGGTTACACGGCTGTTATGAGTCACCGGAGCGGTGAGACAGAAGACACGACCATAGCTGACCTTTCGGTGGCGTTGGCCACAGGGCAGATTAAGACGGGTTCCGCTTCCCGCACGGACCGGCTCGCCAAGTACAATCAGCTTTTGCGGATTGAAGAAGAGCTTGGTTCGAAAGCTGTTTACGCCGGCACATTTTTAGGAAAAAAAACCAAGCCCATTGTCATTCCCGCATGTTTTTAGCGGGAATCCACACATGAAACGACTGACCCCTGTTTGGATTTTCATTCTCGTTTTCGCGGCGGGCGCGATTTATCTGCCCGGCCTTTCCAAATACATGAAGTTGAAGCGCAAGGAAGATGAGCTCAGCCAAACCATTGCCCGCCTCCAGACCGAGATCGAAACGTTAAAGAAAGAAGAGCATTTGCTTCGGACGGATGTCACGCATCTGGAACAGGTGGTGCGCGAAGAGCTCGGGCTGGTGAAACCGGGCGAGGTCATTTACAAGGTAGTTGAAGAAGAACCGCCGCCTGAGGAAGGCGAGACGGCATCTGCCGCCAAATCTTAAAAGGCCGTGCGCTAGCCGATTTGCGCTAGCCGATTCTCCTTGCATTTTCATCAAATATCGCTATAATATTTTTTGTTTAAAATCCACGGGTTGAAGGCCCCGTGGATTTTTTGCTCTTTATAATATCACGATACATCGCGGGGTGGAGCAGCCTGGTAGCTCGCAAGGCTCGAATGGATACAAAACTCAAAGCAGATATAGCGGAATCAGCTGTAACAACTGAACTTCTGAAAAGAGGGTTCAGGGTGTTAAAGCCCATTGGCGATCGACTTGCTTATGATTTAGCCGTCGATCTTAATGGCAAGCTTCTCCGCATCCAAGTGAAGAGTGCTTGGTTCAGCGCGAAAGCAAAGTGTTATGTCGTAGACGCGCGCAAAACCAAAACGAATCGCCGACGGATGTTGAGAGAACGTTACAGCGTAAGTGATTTTGATTTCGCGATTATCTACCTGGCTGACTTGAGCGTATTTTATGTGATGCCCGTTTCCGTTTTTTTGAGTTACGAAAGTACCGTAACTTTAATTGAAACGGATAAGCGGCAGCGCAAGCCAAAGTCAGCTGAATATCGAGAGCGATGGGATTTGTTGTCCAATGGGCCCCTTGGTTGGAAACAACCAAAGGATAGTCTGTCAAATTCGGTGAAGCCCTTGGCGGAAGCCAGAGGTAATACCGAGCCAAGTCTGTCATTTGTTGACGGAAAGGTGTAGAGACTAGATGGCAGAGGCCTAAAGCATCTTTGATGTTATGGCTAAGGTATAGTCCAGACTACAAATTCGCCAAAGAATCGGCGAAGCAGTGCAAACTGCAGTGGTAAAGCATAACCTTGAGGTCGTCGGTTCAAATCCGGCCCCCGCTATATTCATACGAAAGGCCGCTTTCCATACAAGCGGCCTTTCGTTTTTTACACCTACTTTTTTATCGTTTAAGCCGCGCGGAGTAATTTTCTGCGCACGGATTCAACGCCGTTTTTAAACCACGCAAAGGGGACAGGTATAAAGGACAAAAACATACCTGTCCCCTTTTCTTATGATAAAATAAACTGAAACTGGAGGTATGGGCTATGGCGAAGAAGGTTTTAGTTGTTTTAGCAGACGGATTTGAAGAAATCGAAGCAATTACGCCGATTGACGTCCTTCGGCGGGCGGGACTTGACGTGGTGATCGCGGGCGTGGGCAAAAAAGAAATTCCCGGCGCGCACGGAATCAAAATTACGGCGGACGTGGTTTTAGAACAATTTCAGGGCCTGCCCGACGCAATCGTGCTTCCGGGAGGTCTTCCGGGCGCGGAAAATCTGGCTAAGTCGGCCGCGCTGGAACAATTGATACGCAAAATGGACGAAGCAAAGAAAATGATCGGCGCGATTTGTGCAGCGCCTTCGCTGGTCCTGGCCCAGAAGGGATTTTTGGAGGGCAGGAAGGCGACTTGCTATCCCGGTTTTGAAAAAAATTTTGGAGGGAAAACCACGTTTTCACCAGACCGCGTCGTTCGGGACGGCAATCTGATCACCAGCCGCGGGCCAGGCAGCGCATTTGAATTTGCGCTGGAGCTAGTCGAGCAACTGGTAGGGGCGCAAGCTGCCGAGAAATTGTCAGGCGCCATGTTGGTTCAAAAATAATCGTGATTATCAAAGCTCCCGATTTCAATCTGGAAGCAACTCTTGATTCGGGCCAGGTGTTCGGATTTTCGAAAAAGCAGGACGGAACTTTTGAGGGTTTGCTCGGCGGCCGCCCGACGGTCCTGCGCCAGGAAGGCAATTTTCTCGAGGTAAATGCCCAGGGCGCTTCCGAAGCCGCGCTTCGCCGCTATTTTCATCTGGATTATGATCTGGCACCGGTGTACCGGCTTTTGTCTCAGGATGAGCCGCTCCAAAAAATCCCCCAACAATTAAAAGGACTTCGCGTCATTCGCCAGGAACCGTGGGAGGCACTTGCCGGATTTATTCTTTCTTCCAATAACAACATCAAGCGCATTCGGGGAATTTGGAACCGTCTCTCACAGAAATTTTCAAATGGTTCCGTTCATTTCCCGAACGCTGGGCAAATCGCGGGAAGCACGGAAAGCGTTTTAAGGAAAATCGGGCTGGGCTATCGCGCGCCTTTTCTTCTGAAAACGGCGAAGATGGTTTCATCCAAGCCGAGCCATTTTGACCGTATACGCGCCGCCGGCTACGCTCAAGCAAAATCAGAGCTTATCCGATATCCGGGAGTAGGCGAGAAAATCGCAGACTGTGTTTTGCTGTTTGGGTTTCAGAAATACGAAGCGTTTCCGGTGGATGTCTGGATTTTGCGCGCGATCGAGAAACTTTATTTTAGGAACCGGAAAATTTCCGAGAAAAAAGCGCAAGAATTTGCCCAAAAGCGCTGGAAAGAACATGCCGGCTATGTTCAACAATATTTGTATCACGGCGTAAGAACAGGAATCGTTTAGTCATTCATGGTGGCGTAGCTCAGTTGGCAGAGCATGGGACTCATAAGCCCAGGGTCAGTGGTTCGATTCCACTCGCCACCATTTTTCTCAAACTTAGCACAGGTATATGTTCAAAAGAATTTTCAGAAAAATCATCGAAACCCTCTTCCCGTTTATATTCAGCCGGAAAACCTATCTGGCCTATGGCGTGGAGCCGTCATCCACCCGGTATCCCCTTGAAAGGGCGCGGTTTCCCCTCATGGCTTCTTACATTCATGCAGAGTATCAAAAATTAAACCGTCCGGTGCGCGTATTGGATATCGGATGTTCCGAAGGATTTAATTTAAAATATTGCCGTGTGAACGGGACAAAAACGGAACATTACGGCGTCGACGTTTTGGAAGACCGGCTCGCAAAATCACTTGAAGCGGGCTATCAAAGCGTGTTGAAACACGATATTCGCATCCTTCCTCTGCCGTATGAAGCGGGTTTTTTTGACGTTGCCGTTTGCAGCCATATTCTCGAACATTTGGAATTTCCGGAACGTCTGCTTGGAGAACTCAAACGCGTTTTAAAGCCGGATGGTTTGTTAATCATCGGTTTTCCCACCGCCGTTCTCCCAGGCATTTTGTGGCGCCGTTATGTCGCGCCCCTTTATGATCCGCGCAAAAGCAAGGAGAATGCACTTCGAAATTTCCAACACGTCACGTTTTTAACGCTGGGCGGCTGGAAACGGTTGACCGAAAAATGCGGATTCTTCGTCGAAAACGCGCGCGGCGATTTTTTCTTTCGCTCCCGCGGCCCCCCATCGAAAATTATAAGTGGTGGTATGAACTCAATCAGAGGTTCGGAAAATGGCTCCCCGGACTCGTGGGCCATGCGACCATGAAAGCCCGCCTAAAAAACAGCTGATTTACACCTTATATTTACCCTTGCCTGCCGTTGCAATCTTCCCCTTATGTGGTACTCTTTAATGGGGTGCAATTTCGCATCTCGAGGGGGTGTGTGCCATGAAAAAAGTCGCCGTATTGTTGGCAGTTCTGATGGCGATGGGGGCGGTTCCCGGATGGTGTGTCTCTCAGACAGTAGACAACTTTCTGGATAACCGGTCTAAATCGGACCTTCGTCCTGTGGAAGATTCGGCGAAGGTACTGCAGGGCGTCAGCAAAGGCATCGATAAATCGCTTGACGCCGTGCCGGTTTTGAAGGAACGGGAGAAAGTAATGGATCCCGTCCGCAAAGCGCGGAAAGAAACCGTCGGTGTCGCAAAAACCATCGTCAACAAGACATGGGATATTTTGACTTTCAAATCGATGCGTAAATAACGAATGGCATCGTTTGAAGTCGCTCTCGTTTATAGGCAATAAAGACAAGGGATTCCTTTTTTCTTTCCGCATGCTATACTCCCATTAAATGCCGGAAAAACCACAAGTACGCCCCATTCAAGAATTTTCCAAGCTCAGTCCGATTGACGCGGCCCGCAGCTTGGAGGAACTCAAACGCTCGGACGCACTGGCTTTAATTGAGTCCGTGGGCGCCGAAGCGGTCGTTCCCGCCTTTGATCATTTAGACACCCGTTTTGCCGCAAAGCTTATTTTGGAGCTTTCCGAACGCACGGCCATTCAGATTTTCTCCCACATGTCAATTATCCGCGTTGTCGATGTGCTTCTTGATCTCAGCGAAAAAGACCGCATCAAATTTCTTCGATTGATTGACCGCGCGCAGGCGGAGCAGATCCAAAAAATCATCATTTATCCGAAAGACACGGCCGGCCGCATGATGACACCGAGTTTTTTCGCTTTTCAAGACGATACGACCGTGGGGACCGCGATTCAAACTTTGCGATTTCTGGCCCAGAAAAAAATCCCGTTCAGCTATGTGTATGTGATTGATTCCGAAAAACGCCTGAGAGGTGTCCTCAACATGCGCGAACTGCTTCTGACGGATGACGACGCGCCGCTTAGCTCCATCATGAGCAAAGACGTTTTTTGCGTGGAAGCCGCCATGGACCGCGAAAAGGTGATTCAGGAGATAGCCGGCCGGTCTTTTCTTTCCGTTCCGGTGGTGGACAAGGAGAGTCATTTGCTCGGCATCGTACGGACGGGCGAGCTGATCCAAACGGTCCAGGAAGAAGCGACCGAAGATATTCAAAAAATGTTCGGCGCCGGCGGAGACGAGCGCGTATTTTCCCCCGTCACTTTCTCGATGAGAAAAAGATTGTTCTGGCTGTACATCAATTTGGGCACCGCTTTTTTGGCGGCGTCCGTGATCTCGCTTTTTGAGGGCGCGATCGCCAAAATCACGGCGCTTGCCATTTTTCTTCCCATCGTAGCTTCGCAGGGCGGCAATGCGGGTGCCCAGACACTTGCCGTCGTGATGCGCGGGCTCGTTCTGGGCGAAGTGGAACCGCGCTTTGCGATCAAGGTAATTTCAAAGGAAGGGCTCCTCGGCCTTCTCAACGGCGTTCTGATGGGAATTGTCACCGCTTTCGGAGCATGGCTTTGGCATAAAAATATTTTTTTAGGTGTGGCCATCGGGCTCGCCATGATTATCAATTTGATTGCCGCAGGGGTGGCCGGGGCCGGCATTCCCATTTTGATGCGGGCGCTTGGGAAAGACCCCGCCCAATCGTCCAATATCATTCTCACAACGGTTACCGATTGCGTAGGTTATTTCGCCTTTTTGTCCATTGCCGCTCTTTTCGGCTCTCTTCTCCTTAATTGACTGGCCGGGGTTTTCCGGCCAGTCATCCTGAGGCCTGTATGGCCGAAGGATCTATGACTCATAGATTCTTCGCGGAGTTTACCCTGAGATGCTTCGCTATCGCCTGCCTGCCGGCAGGCAGGCTCAGCATGACAAACGAAGGGCTCAGAATGACACAGCGGACAATAACCCCTAATAACCCCTAATAAACCCGTTAGACTTTAAAATCGATTTTCAGTATACTATTTTGCTATGTCTGGCCAAGAATCGACCATTATCCGGCGCGGTTTCGGGCTCAAAGAAGAGATAAAACCTCTGCTTGAGGAAAATTACCGAAGTCTTTTAATCGAAAGGATTAAAGCTTCGGATTACGAGCTGAAAGCCGGGGACATTACGATTTGCCTCGCCCGCGAGTTTGGTTTTTGTTATGGGGTCGATCGAGCGGTCGATTTGGCCTATGAGACCCGCAAGCGTTTTCCGGACAGGAAAATTTATCTCACGAGTGAAATCATTCATAATCCGCGCGTCAATTCCAAGCTCCGCGAGATGGGAATTGAGTTTTTGGCCGATGTCCAAGCTTTGGATTCGGTGACGCAAGATGATGTGGTTTTGATTCCGGCGTTTGGGACGCCCACGCACATTTTGGAAAAATTAAAATCCAAGGGCTCCGTTTTGGTGGACACGACCTGCGGTTCCGTCGTCGCGGTGTGGCGGCGCGTGGAGCAATATGCCCACGACGATTTTACCGCCGTCATTCACGGCAAATTCGATCACGAGGAAACGAAGGCCACCAGTTCACGCGTCACGCGGTTCGTTGTCGTGCGCGATAAAACGGAAGCCCAAAAAGTCTGCGATTTTATTCTCGGGAAATTGTCCCGCGGCGCTTTTTTAAAACAATTCAAAAAAGCCGTTTCCGCCGGTTTCGATCCGGACCGCGATCTGGTGCATGTCGGGTGCGCCAATCAAACGACGATGCTCTCAAGCGAATCGCTTGCAATCGCGGACATGATTCAGCAGGCCATGCGCGAGCGCTACGGCGAAGCAGAGCTCAAGGGCCATTTCCGGCATTTTGACACCATTTGCAGCGCCACACAGGACCGCCAGGACGCCGTTTTGGGGCTGGCGCGCGCCGGCTTGGATTTGATGATGGTCGTGGGCGGGTACAATTCAAGCAATACGGGGCATTTATGCGAAATCGCCTCTGAATATTGTCCCGCGTTTCACGTTCAGGATGCGGAGGAAATCATTTCAAAGGATGAAATCCGCCACAAGCCGGCCCATACGACGGAGACAAAAATCAGCCACAGTTGGCTTCCAAGCGGAAAGGTGAGGATCGGCGTGACGGCAGGCGCTTCCACGCCGAACCGCGTGATTGAAGAAGTGATTCTTAAAATCATCAACCTGTGTCATCCTGAGCTGCCGAAGGCAGCGAAGGATCTACAAGCTCGGAGAAGATTTCCAAATCTTCCCGAGCAGTAGTTGGCGCGTCGGCGCCAACTATGAGCGTAGATTCTTCACTTCGTTCAGAATGACAAACGAAGGGCTCAGAATGACAAGGAGGGTCGAATGAAACTCAAAGACATTCTCAAAGTCAAAGGGTCAAAGGTCTGGACGATTCGGGAAAATCAGTCGATTCACGATGCACTTCACATTCTCGTGAATCAGCGCATCGGCGCTTTGCTCGTGCTCGATCAAAAGGAACGGATTATCGGCATTATTTCCGAGCGCGACATTGTGCGCGGGTGTTACGCGAGCTCAAAACAGCTTGATTCGATGACGGTGGGACAGTTCATGACCAAAGACGTTATCATTTGTACGCCGGAAGATGAAATCGATTACATCATGGGCGTCATGACGCAAAACCGCGTCAGGCATATTCCCGTGGTGAGCGAGGGAAAATTGCAGGGCATTGTATCGATCGGCGATGTGGTGAAGTCTGAGCTTGAAGAAAAGCAGTATGAAATTCATTATTTGAAGGAATACATTTATGGGTCCGGCCAGCAGCCATAAATTCCCCTCACCCCTCCCTCTCCCCTTAGGGGAGAGGGCTAGGGTGAGGGGTGCTCAAGGTCTATATGACCCATGGTATGAACACGATTCCTGCGGCGTCGGCTTTGTCGTAAACGTCAAAGCGAAAAAGTCCCACACGATCGTCAAGCAGGCCCTGAACGTCCTGCTCAATTTGCGCCATCGGGGCGCCTGCGGCTGTGAAGCCAATACGGGCGACGGCGCGGGAATTCTCCTCCAAATTCCGCACGCTTATTTCAAGCAAATTTGCGCGAAGGGAAAAATTTTCCTTCCGGGCCCCAAAGAATACGGCGTGGCCATGCTGTATATTTCACCGAAAGACGCTGAACGCAAAGAAGCTGAAAAAATTTTTGAAACCGTGGTCAAGGAAGAAGGCCAGACCTTTCTCGGCTGGCGCACCGTACGCACAGTCGACGGCTCACTCGGCCCCACCTCAAAAGCATCCGAACCGCTTGTCCGCCAGGCCTATATCGGCCGCAGTTCAAAACTGAAAAATGACGATGATTTCGAGCGCAAACTTTATGTCATACGCAAACTTGCTGAAAACAAAATCCGCTATTCCGGAAAAGTAAAAGGCGGAGCGTATTTTTATATCGCGAGTATTTCCTATAAAACCGTGATTTACAAGGGCATGCTCATGTCCGAGCAAGTCGAGCTCTTTTTCCCCGAGCTTGCCGATCCGGCGGTCGAGTCCGCGCTTGCGCTCGTGCATTCGCGCTTCAGCACCAATACGTTCCCAAGCTGGAACCGTGCCCATCCGTACCGCTACATTGCCCACAATGGCGAAATCAATACTTTGCGCGGCAATATCAACTGGATGCATGCCCGCCAATCGATGTGCGCCTCTGAACTTTTTAAAGACGACATGAAAAAAATCATGCCCGTGATTTCACCGGACGGAAGCGACTCGGCCATGTTCGACAATTGCCTTGAGTTTCTCGTGCTCGGCGGGCGCTCGCTTCCGCATGCGGTCATGATGATGATTCCCGAGCCGTGGTCGAATCATGAATCCATGAGCGATGAGAAAAAAGCATTTTATGAATTTCACAGCACGCTGATGGAGCCGTGGGACGGGCCTGCCTCAATCGCGTTTACGGACGGTGTCAAAATCGGCGCGGTGCTTGACCGAAATGGTTTAAGACCTTCGCGTTATTATGTGACAAAAGATGATCTTGTGATTATGGCGTCTGAAGTGGGCGTTTTGGACGTTCCGCCCGAACGCATTCTGCAAAAGGGCCGTCTACAGCCGGGCCGCATGTTTTTAATCGATACGGAAGAAGGCCGCATTGTGGCCGATGAAGAAATTAAAAATAAAGCCGCCACTGCCGAACCGTATCGCACATGGCTCAACGAAAATATGGTGGGGCTTGAAAAACTCCCGGATGCGCCGCATGTGCATGAGGTCGATCACAAAACCATGCTCCTGCGCCAGCAGGCATTTGGATACACATTCGAAGACCTCCGCATCATCATGGCCCCGATGGGTAAAGACGGTGTGGAGCCCGTGGGTTCTATGGGGACCGACACGCCGCTTGCGGTTTTGTCGAATAAGCCCCAGCTTCTTTTCAATTATTTCAAACAATTATTTGCGCAGGTGACCAATCCGCCGATTGACTGCATTCGCGAAGAAATTATCACCTCTACCGAAACAACGATCGGTCCCGAACGCAATTTGCTCAAACCGGAACCGAAAAGCGCGCGGCAGATTAAACTCAAAAGCCCGATTTTGACGAATGAAGAATTTGAAAAGCTCCGCCACATCAATCATCCGGATTTTAAATCCGTCACACTTTCGACTCTTTACCCTGTAGCCGGCGGCGGAAAGGCGCTTGAAAAAGCGCTTGAGGAAATTTTCCAAAAGGCGAGCAAAGCGATTGAGGGCGGCACCAATATTTTAGTGCTCTCCGACCGCGGCATTGATTTTGAACATGCCGCGACCCCGTCCTTGCTTGCGGTTTCGGGACTTCATCATCATTTGATTCGCGAAGGCACGCGCACAAAAGTAGGGCTGGTTTTGGAATCCGGCGAGCCGCGCGAAGTGCATCACTACGCGCTTCTCATCGGCTACGGCGCGGGCGCGATCAATCCATATCTTGCCTTTGAAACTTTGGATGACATGATTCGCCAGGGACTTTTAAAGGAAATGGACCACAAAACGGCCGTTAAAAATTACGCAAAGGCGGTGGCCAAAGGCGTCGTGAAAACGATGTCCAAAATGGGCATTTCCACCATTCAAAGTTATCGCGGTGCGCAGATTTTTGAGGCGATCGGGCTCAATCATAAATTTGTGGACAAATATTTTACATGGACCGCCTCGCGCGTCGAGGGCATCGGTATTGACGAAATCGCGGCCGAAGTGTTAAAGCGCCACCGCCATGCGTTTCCGGACCGGCAGGTAAACGGGCAGGCGCTCGATCCGGGCGGGCAGTATCAATGGCGCAAGGACGGCGAATATCATTTGTTCAATCCCGAGACGGTGCACAAACTCCAGCTCGCGTGCCGGACGAACAATATGGAAGTGTTTAAAGAGTATTCCGAGGCCGTCAACAATCAGTCCAAAAATTACTGCACGATACGCGGCCTTTTTGATTTTAAATTTGCCGAAAAACCGATTCCGATTGAAGAGGTGGAGCCGGTCGACACAATCGTGAAGCGTTTTAAAACCGGCGCCATGTCCTACGGCTCGATTTCACAAGAAGCGCATGAATCGCTCGCCATCGCCATGAACCGCATCGGCGGGAAAAGCAATACGGGTGAAGGCGGTGAAGACCCAGCCCGCTATGTCAAAGACCCGAACGGCGATTCACGCAATAGCGCGATCAAGCAGGTGGCATCAGGCCGTTTCGGTGTGACGAGCAAATACCTCGTGATGGCCAAAGAACTGCAGATCAAAATGGCTCAAGGCGCGAAACCAGGCGAAGGCGGACAGCTTCCGGGTCAAAAAGTGTATCCCTGGATCGCCAAAGTACGTCTTTCCACACCGGGCGTGGGGCTTATCTCACCGCCTCCGCATCACGATATTTATTCGATTGAAGATTTGGCCGAGCTGATTCACGATTTAAAAAACGCAAATCATCACGCCCGAATCAGCGTCAAGCTTGTCGCTGAAGTGGGCGTGGGCACTATTGCCGCGGGGGTTGCCAAAGCACATGCGGATGTCGTGCTCATCAGCGGACACGACGGTGGTACCGGAGCAAGTCCGCAATCAAGCATCAAACACGCCGGCATTCCGTGGGAACTCGGAGTTGCCGAGACGCATCAGACGCTTGTCCTTAATAATTTACGCAGCCGCATCGCCGTTGAAACCGACGGACAGCTCAAAACAGGGCGCGACGTCGTGGTCGCAACGCTTCTCGGCGCAGAGGAATTCGGGTTTGCCACTTCACCGCTTGTGGTGCTCGGCTGTATCATGATGCGTGTGTGTCATTTGAATACTTGCCCTGTGGGTGTGGCCACCCAAGACCCCGTGCTTCGCAAAAAATTCACCGGCGATCCGGCCCATGTCGTGAATTTCATGTACATGATTGCCCAGGAAGCCCGCGAGCTCATGGCAAAGCTCGGTTTCCGCACGATGAATGAAATGATCGGCCGGACAGACAAACTCGATATGACAAAAGCGGTTGATCATTGGAAAGCAAAAGGGCTTGATTTCTCAAGCATTTTTCATCAGCCGAAAGTGGCCTCTGGTGTGGGCCGTTACTGCCAAATTCCGCAGGACCACGGGCTGGATAAAGCGCTTGATAACACGACGCTCCTCAAACTCTGTGAGCCCGCGCTTACGAAAAAGCAAAAAGTGCGCGCCGACCTCCCGATTAAAAATACCAATCGCGTGGTGGGCACGATTTTGGGAAGTGAGCTCACGCGCCGCCACGGTTCGGATGGTTTGCCTGAAGATACCATTCATTTGAAATTTACGGGCTCGGCCGGGCAGAGCTTCGGCGCATTTGTGCCGTGCGGGATTACACTTGAACTCGAAGGCGATTCCAACGATTACATCGGGAAAGGCCTCTCGGGCGGAAAAATCATTGTGTACCCGCCGAAGGCGTCTACCTTTGTCCCCGAAGACAATATCATCGTCGGAAATGTCGCGTTTTACGGAGCGACCGCGGGCGAGGCCTATGTCCGCGGCATGGCGGGCGAGCGTTTCTGCGTGAGAAATTCGGGCGTCAATGCCGTCGTGGAAGCCGTGGGAGACCACGGCTGCGAATACATGACAGGCGGTAAAGTAGTGGTGCTTGGGACTACGGGACGCAATTTTGCCGCCGGAATGTCGGGCGGAATTGCCTATATTTTGGATGTCGCCGGAACATTTCCGCCGCTTGTGAACAAACAAATGGTTGAGCTTGAAAAACTGGAACAACCCGAAGAAATAAAAGAAGTGCGCACGATGATTGAGCGCCATGCCCAGTACACGCAAAGTGCGCGCGCCAAACATATTTTGAATTTATGGGAAGAAATGGTGCCGAAGTTTGTGAAAGTCCTGCCCAAAGACTATAAGCGCGTGCTTCAAGCGCTCGAGCGTGTCAAAAGTGCGGGCTTGAGCGGTGAAGAAGCGATTATGGCTGCATTTGAAGCAAATGCGCGCGACCTTTCCCGCGTCGGCGGCAATTAAAATAACCACCCTTGCGCAAGTTTAAAATGTAGGATATAATTCTGACAGAATAAAGACCTACCGATTGGGAGGTAAGCCATGGATTTAAGAGACGATGTGATCCCTGTAACGGAGCTGAAGAATCAAACCAAAAAGGTTTTAGCGCGCGTCAAACGCACGGGTACGCCGATTCTTGTGACGCAGAACGGCCGGAGCGCGGTGGTTATTTTGGACGTTGGATTTTATCAGACGCAACAGAGACGGCTTAAGATTCTCGAGGAAATTGCAAAGGGTGAGAAACAGATTTTGGAAGGAAAGGGAATTCCGCATTCCGAGGTCGTCAAAAGGGTAAAGGATTGGTGACAAGCCGTAATGCGGAAAATTATTTGGTCGCCCGTGGCTCTTGATGATCTTCGGGCGGGTTTTTATTTCATTTCAAGTGCGAGCCCGCGCCACGGACATGAATGGCTGGGGCATTTGCTGGAGCAGGTTGAGCGCCTTGCTAAATTCCCCCGGGTTGGCCGCCGCATTCACGAATTGGGCGTGAAATCGAGGTATCGCCAAATCATTGTGGGTGATTATCGGGTACTCCACGAAGTGAGAAATAAGGAAATATTTATTCTTCGCATTCTTCATAGCCGCCAGATGCTCGAGGGTTAAATAAAGCAAAGCGATTAGTGGAGACAAAATTAAACATGAATCTGATTAATAACAAAATAAAGCAATTCGCCGCGGGCAATTGGAGTTGTGATCAATTTGTCAAGAAAAGCACCCGCATTCCTGATCCGCTTTCTCCAGAAATCTCAAAATATAAAGTTCGGAAGAAACGGCAAAAGACTGACTTTGAAACAAAATATCGTAGTTGTCCTTTTTGTCATAAAGTTTTGCCATTAGAAGAGACGCGCAAAGCAATGATAATGTGGTTTACTGAGAAACGTGCCATAAAATGTGATAATTGTGGGGCAGAAAATAAAAAAGAAAGTTGTCCGGCCTGCAAACGGGATATTTGGTTTAAAGATGGCGTTTACAAGCATGATCGTTTTTTCTTAAACTGTGGTTTTGTAGGTGAAAAACTTAATCGCTAATCGTGCCCATTCACGTTTTGCAAATCGAACGCATTATAAGGCAAATTTTAGAAAAATGATTACCAAAATAGAGCTTCAAAGCCGTTTTTTAAAAGACGCACCCGATCGCAGAATGGGGGCGATCGCCTCTGATTTGGTCCGTCTTGCCAATCTTGAAAAAAGTTCACAAGCGGATCCGGCGCTCTCAAAAAATCTTTTTCTGGAGCTTAAACTTTTTACGGAGTGGACCGCGCCGGCCGTGCCTGCTCCAACCCAGGAACTTCTTCTCGGGCTTCGACGTTCCATTGTACGGTGGGAGAGAGACGACGTTTTTTCAGAGGCGCGCGGTTGGTCTCAAAAAATTTTAGAGGCCGCCAATGGGTAAACCGACAGGATTTATAGAAATACCGAGGGAATTACCTCAGGACCGCTCCCCCAAAGAGCGGATCAACGACTGGGGCGAGTTTCATCATCATATGCCGGAGCAAAAACTCCGCGACCAGGGCGCGCGCTGTATGGATTGCGGGGTCCCGTTCTGCCACACGGGTGAATTGCTCGCCGGAATGGCCACCGGATGCCCGATCAACAATTTGATTCCCGAATGGAATGACCTTGTCTACCGCGGACTTTGGCGCGAAGCGCTTGAGCGTCTTCACAAAACCAATAATTTCCCCGAATTTACCGGCCGTGTCTGTCCCGCGCCCTGCGAAGGTTCCTGCGTGCTCGGAATCAACGAACCCGCCGTTACGATTAAAAATATCGAATGCGCCATTGTGGACAGAGGTTTTGAAGAGGGATGGATTGTCCCCGAGCCGCCCGCAAAACGCACCGGAAAAAAAGTAGCGGTTGTGGGTTCCGGCCCCGCGGGGCTTGCCGCCGCGGCACAGCTCAATCGCGCGGGCCACACCGCCACCGTATTTGAACGTGCGGACCGTATCGGCGGGCTTCTCATGTACGGAATCCCGAATATGAAGCTCGATAAAAAAATCGTCCAGCGCCGTGTCGACATTATGGCAAAAGAAGGCGTTAAATTTGTCACGAATACCGAAGTCGGTAAAAATTATCCGTCCGAGAAATTATTAAAAGAGTTTGACGCAGTGGTTTTAGCGGGCGGTGCCACAAAACCGCGTGACTTACCCGTAGAAGGCAGAAATTTAAAAGGCGTACATTTTGCGATGGAGTATTTGCACGCGAATACAAAAAGTTTCTTGGACGGCAAACGAAACGGCCAATTTATTTCCGCCGAAGGAAAAGACGTGATTGTGATCGGTGGCGGCGACACCGGTACCGACTGCGTCGGCACCGCGATGCGCCACAAATGCAAAAGTTTGATACAGCTGGAGATTCTTCCCAAACCGCCCCTTGAACGCGCATCCGACAATCCATGGCCCCAGTGGCCAAAGGTGTATAAACTCGATTACGGCCAGGAGGAAGCCGCCGCCATGTTTGGCGATGACCCGAGACAATATCTCGTCACCGCCAAAAAATTTATCAGCGACTCCAATAATCAAGTCAAAGAAATTCAAATTGTAAGAATTGAATGGGCCAAAGACGATAAAGGCCGTTTTATTCCGAAAGAAATTCCAGGTTCAGAAAAAACTTTTCCCGCGCAATTAATTCTCCTCGCCATGGGTTTCCTCGGACCCGAAGATACCGTACTCTCTGACCTTAAAGTCGAACGTGACGAGCGCTCAAACGCAAAAGCTGAACATGGGAAATATGCCACCAGCATCAAAGGCGTCTATGCCGCAGGCGACATGCGCCGAGGCCAATCCCTTATCGTTTGGGCAATTCAAGAAGGCCGCGGCGCCGCCCGTGCTGTGGATGAATACCTGATGGGCTCGAGCGATTTACCATAAAGTTTTTCTTCTTAATGAATATTTGCTTGATTAAAACCAAAGCGACAAAGAAACAAATTGAATCAATGCTGAAAACTCTTCGTACCTATATCAAATTAGCGGTAGATGTGGAACAATGTATATTGGTAGGCGGAGGAGAACTCCATGCAGATTGCGAATCCGTTCTCATCGAGAATGGTAGCAAACAGGATGATATTTGGGGGGCCAATTGGATTCCAACGGAGAAAAAGGTGACATTCGAAGCATTGCTGAATATCGCCCCTCGCCGGAACAATCGTTCCATGGAAATTCAGAATCCAAAAGTGCGTGCTTTGGTGGAAACAACAGTCCGGAATCTATTGGATATAGAATGAGCGATCTAGAATCGATTAGAAAACGATTGATGACAGAAAGTCCTCAAATGAGAATAGGTCATCTCGCTGCGGATTTGCTCAGAGTTGCCAACTTTATCGAAAGCGGTTCAATGAACATTGCAAAACCGATCATTCGTGAAAGCAAATTTATGGCCGAATGGATTGCGCCGGACTCTGATTTCGAGACCAAACAATTGCTTGCCGAAGTACAAACTTTTCTTGCTCTCAAAGAAATCAGATGGTCGGACTGGATTAACGATTCACACGAAGTAACCGCGACGGCCTCAACCGCACGCAATTGGTCTCATGATTTACTCAATCATTCCGGCTTGGTTCGAAGGCCGCGGCGCCGCCCAAAGTAAGTTTGTGTCATCCTGAGGCCTGCCGGCAGGCAGGCGTAGCCGAAGGATCTCGGACGGATGAATATCTGATGGGTTCGAGTGATTTACCATATATAGATCTGGGGACACTAGATCTGGGGACACGATACTTAATTATGCAGGATTAAGTATGATGTTCCCGAAATTTTAGATAAAGAGGAGAAATGCACCCATGATCGCACAATCGGAAATTAATACCTATATTGATAGTTTTCGAACGTGGCTTCGGACTGACCACAAGGATGCCTCTATTTGGCAGAAGGAACATAAAGAGCGTCTCGAATGGTATAAAAAGCATTTTACAAAGGAAGGCATACGCGGGTTAACGGAGGAAGCGTTTGGAAGTATGATTAAACGGTTATGGGCGGTGAATATTTGGCATAACAAGGATTACAAAGTTGGGCGGCTTATTAAGGACAACGGTTTTGAAAAACTGAAGCTTTCGATCGAAGAACTTATCTATGGCAATGACTCGATCGAGAAACGATGGGACAATTACCGGGCGCATGTAAAAGGTTTCGGCCCCTCTTCGCTCAGCGAAATACTTACATTTTTCGATCCACAGCAATATGCCTTAGCAAATCTGAAACCATATCGCGTTTTGCCGCTGCTTGGATTTTCGATCGAGGTGGTTTCTGACGGCGCAAGTTATGAAAAAGCCATTGAGCAGATAGGAAAAGTAAAGCAGCTATTAGTCGAAAATGGCCTCCCCGACGCAGATTTCATCGTTACAGATTTCTTTATCGCTTATCTCTTTTATCAAGTCTTTGATCTGCCGTACAAACGGGTAAAACCGAATGTGAAAGAAAAAATTAAAAAGAAGGACAGGGATATTAATATTGCTACGGTTGATTCTTCAATCAACAGCCACGAGGCAGCGGAAGGAATTCTTTTGATGCTTGGAAACTTGTTGGGTTATGATACTTATACTCCCGACGCCAGTCGCGTGTACAACAGCCAGAGACTTGGTGACATTGCAACGCTTACAGAATTACCCTATTTCGCGAGCGAAAAAATCATGGAATCTATTCAGAACATTGATGTCGTCTGGCTAAAGGATGAATGGCCCGAATACTTTTTCGAGGTAGAGCACACAACAGGTGTCACGCCCGGTTTACTTCGGATCTTTCAAGCAGAGAAGATCAACGCAAAATTTTTTATCGTTGGTCCTCAAGATGTGTTGAAGCGTTTCGAGCGTGAAGTCGAAAAAGCTCCCTTCAACCGCATCAAAAGCAAATATCGCTTTCGGTCATACAAAGAACTCGACGAAATGTATTTCACAGCTTCCAGTTATCACAAAATAGCCGATGGTTTTTTGGAAAATCGGGATAATGGTTAAAATAAATTCGTACCGGGTACCGAGGCGAATTAACCGGACACCGTCCGGCGGGGAACAGAGGAAAATTGATGATTAAAATTATTTTGGGTGGATTAATTTTTGTTCTTTGTTCGTTCGTTATATTTTTAATAGGTTTCTCCTTTGGAAATGTAAAAGCCGAGTATAGAGCGATGGAAAAAGAATTGTCTACCACGGAAAATTTATTGAAAGCCCAAGGTGATAAACCTGAACAAATAAAGGCGAGTGTAGAACTAATAAGAATCCAAAGGTTGAAAGAGATGGGAGGAGCGAAACGACAAATTTTGTCTATCTGGTTACCAAGCGCGCTAGTAATTATAAATATTGTTCTAACGATTTTATTTAAAAATCTTAAATGATTAAAAAAACGTACCGAGCACCGCTAACTGGACGCCGTCTGGCGGGGAGGGGTAAAAAATGGACCCTACCGTAGTGGCATTTTTAAGTGGAATAATTGGTGCAATTATTGGCGGCTGGATGGCAGGGCATTTTTCGATCAAAGCTGTTGATCGAGCACATCAAAATGATTTAAAACAACGAAAGGAGGAAGAAGAAAGTTTAATTCGTTCTTGTTTGTGTTCAATTCAAGATGAAATTCAAACAGTTTGGGATCGTTATATGTCAGAGATTGGTAGACCGGTAGAAAGACTTGCAGACAGAGAGCCCTTTTTGCAACGCCATCCTATTACACAAAATTATTTTAATATTTATGATGGTAGCACCAGCCTTATTGGTAAAATTAAGGATGCTGAGCTGAGAAGGTTAATCGTTACAACTTATTTGAACCTTAAGGGTTTAGTCGATGTTTATAAGCACGGCGATTCTGTGATTGAAATATACGAAAAATTTAGGTTTAAAACTGATCAAGAATCTAAAGCGCAAGCGGAATCAGCACTTAACACTCTCAAGGAAGAAATCAGGCATATAAAAGCCCAGCATTTTTTTGTAAAGGAACATGTTGAGAAATTATTAGTCGCTTTACAAAAAGCGCATTAACCGGATGCCGCCCGGTGCAGGTAACTCATAGATTCTTTGCGGAGTTTACCCTGAGATGTTTCGCTCGGGCTTTTTGCCGCCCTCGAAGAGGGTCGCTCAACATGACAACGAAGGGTTCAGAATGACAGGGTTCAGAATGACAGCGGTTGCTTTTCGTCAAAATTGACGTATAATCTTTCCAGTTCGGACGGGAATGTCAAAATTCCCGCCGAAACAGTCCCAATGCGTTGGCATTGGGGAGTCCCTCCCGAGAAAGACCTCTTCCACAGGGTTTTTACTTTAGTCAAACAGCTTGACTATATAACGTTTATGTTATATACTTACGGAGGCGTTCATGAAGAAGCGGATCTTTTACTATGTTGATGAACAGGGGCGAAATCCCGTATGGGAATTTATCGTTTCTCTGCCACCGGATGAACGCGACAAGTGTTTTGAATATATTGCGTATCTGGAGCAAATGGGAGAGCAGGTAAGGCGGCCCATCGGAGACTATTTAGGGGATAAGTTGTATGAATTAAGACCGAAACAGACGCGCCTAATCTACTTTTTCATGCTGAATGACAAAGTGATCATGGTGCACGCGTTTCGAAAGAAAACTCATGCTGTACCGGAGCGTGAATTGAATATTGCGGCAAAGAGAATGAACGATATTATTTCCAGATATCAAAAAGGTCAAATTCGATTTGGAGGCAACTAATATGAAACGGATAAAACTTCCCTCGCACCGGGTTTTGATTAAGCCTTATGTGCGGGACAAAAAATTTAAAGAGAAAATTGAAGCGGGAGTGCAACGGCTTAAAGTAATTAGCCAGATTGTCCAGTTGCGGGAAAAATTACATTTAACCCAATCGGAACTTGCTCATCGAATCGGGGTTTCGCAGCCTCTTATCGCACGCATTGAAAATGACGAAACTTCCAATCTGAGTCTAGAGACCTTGATTAAAATCGTAGAAGCACTGAACGGAGAAATCGAGATTCGCATTCGGGCCAAAAAAGCAGCTTAAAGCGGAACCTTTATGAAACCAACTAGAAATTATTATAATGATTTGATTCAAGCACTTAAAGATCCAAAAGAAGCCGCTGCTTATCTGAATGCCGCACTTGAAGCGGGGGACAAAAAAGCGTTTTTACTTGCCCTTCGTAATGTGCTTGAAGCTCAAGGCGGCATGACAAAAGTTTCCCGCCACACCAAGCTTAATAGAGTGAGTCTTTATAAAATACTCTCCAAAAATGGAAATCCGGAATTAGATAGTATTTTGGCTTTGCTTGATGTAGCTGGAATAAGATTGCAAATCGTTCCGAAATCGGGGTCAAAATCTCATCAGAAGGCAGCTTAATTAACCGGACGCCGCCCTTAATTT
>CAYJWM010000005.1:0-42384 GCA_964373885.1 uncultured bacterium
GTTTTAAAATTTACATAACTATTTGAAACGGTTTGACTTAGAAAAGCATCAAGTGGAATGAATAGGCGAAGGTAAAAGTGTGGCGGGAGCGACGGGACTTGAACCCGCAACCCTCAGATCGACAATCTGATGCTCTAACCAAATTGAGCTACGCCCCCATAGGTGAGATAACGCGAAAGTATACCGAAAAAGAAAAATCAAGACAACACTTTCTCATGGTTACGGCCCCTGCTTATAAAATAAACTGGAATGCCTATGAGAACCAAGCCCAGTCCGATAAGCGATGCCTCGGGCGCATAGCGAACAGATAAAAAACAAAGAAGAACGGAAAGGATAAAAAAGAAAGCGGGAATGAACGGATAACCCCACATCGAAAAACCTTCATGCGTGGGCTCGCGTCGGCGCATCACAAACACGGAAAGCGCTACAAGAGCAAAAAAGAGCCGCAGGGCAAAGCCCGAGAAGAAAAGAAGCTGTTCGAACGTCCCCCATAAAATCAAGGCCGAAGCCCAAATCCCGTTCAAAAGGAGGGCGCGGTCAGGCGTGAAAAAACGCTTGTTCACGGCACCGAACCATTCGAGGCGCTTGGCATCCTGCGCCATCGCAAACGGAATGCGTCCGCCCGTCAAAATATTCGAATTCAGCGCACCCAATGTGGATATCACTACAAAACATCCCATGATTTGTTTTCCCGCGAAGCCGAAAATTTTATCGAGCGCACTCGTGGCCACTGCTTCATGATGAACCATTTCCGCGGGTGGAAATATCCAAAGATAGGCCGCGTTCACAAGAAGATAGAGCAAGGCCACAATCACTATACCGACAATGAGCGAAATAGGCAGTTCTTTTTTGTGATCGCGAAATTCTCCCGACATGAAGGTGCTTTCATGCCATCCGCCGTATGTGAATAAAACCGGAATTAACGCAGTGCCGAACAAAAGACCGATTTCTGCCCACGAACGCGTAGATAGTATCGCAACGCTTTGGCCGGCTGTTTCCTGATGCACTTTTTGACCAAACCAAAAAATCAAAGCGGCAAGAAAAATAAGCGCAAGCACTTTTCCGAAGCTCATGAGCCGCTGAAAGTTAGCGCTGGAACGCACACCGGCAATATTGACCAAAGTGAGCGCAAAAGTCGCTAAAATCGCGATGGGTTTGCTGTACACAAGGGGCATTGAAATCAACGATACAAGATAGTCCGAAAATACATACGCCACGGCCGCAATAGAAGCGGCGCGCAGAACGGCGACTTCGGTCCATCCATAAAGAAAAGCGACCGGCTTTCCGTACGCTTTGCGCAAAAAAGCGTACGTGCCGCCTGTTTCGGGAATGCGGGATGAAAGTTCGGCGTAGCACAAGACACCGACCGAAGCAATGAGGGCGCCAACGACCCAGGCGAAAAGGGTGAGCCAGACAGAATCAATGTGTTTTGCGATTTCGCTCGGGACGCGAAAAATCCCGACGCCGACAATAACGCCGACGTTGATCGCCACCGAATCCCAAAAATGAAGCTCGCGTTTGAGTTGCCCGGCCATTTCAATGTGATTTTAAAACTTGCCCGATCAACACGCCCAAACGACCGCATTTTAACATCAACATAGCTATTTCTCTCTATCGGGTCGCCCGAGACGAATGGAAAATCCGAGAATCAGGTAATCTCGGATAATCCTCGAAAGTAGGAATTTAACAAAAGACCTTTGAAAGGGCACGAAGTTTTTGTTGAAAAATGCTCTTGGTGTAGGGGGTAAAAAGATCTACACGCCTGCTCCTTCATATCCACAAACCCTAATTCGTGGAGAATTAACAACAGGAAGAAGCATTTCTTGGCCACACTCATGTTTGGCCGCACATTTTCGACAATAGAAGGATTCCTTTTCGCAGCTGCGCTCAGCGCAAATTGCTTGAGCTGTTTCTCCACACGAGACACATTTAAAAGCAAATGCCTCATTGCGGGCCAAAACCGATACCTCCTTGTTCAAGATGCCTTCTCGTTCCCAAATGACTTTCAGGTCAAGATCGGTTGTGCTACCAAAATCATACTCATAGCGAAACTCGAGTCCTAACGATAATACGTTGGCAAGCGAAATATCCATCCCCCGGTCGCCGAATTCTTGAAAACCAAATCCTGCTTCACCTGCCGCTTGATAGGTTTCTTTATTAATCGTAAAGGCGCTTAAATGACTGCAACATTCAAGCCATACCGGAAAAAAGCTCTGAACAGAATTTACACTTTCCTTTGCGTTCCATTCTTTGCGACATGGCTCACCTTTTCCTCTTATATACCATTCTCTGCCAACGCACTCTTCAAAAGTTCGCTTTGTTTTTCGAAAGCGTCGCGCGGCGTTAAAGGATTCGTCATCAATGCAATTTCTTGGGCAAGGATTCGGGTGAGATGAAGAATGAGAGTTTGTTCCCGCTTCTCTCCCCTCTTGTAAAGCGGATGGTCACGATTGATATAAATCACGGAGCCTTCCGTAAAACATTCGATAGCATCGGGGCCAAAGCTGTCGATGCAACAAGAAACGCCCATTTCGCCAAATTTCACTTTCTTGATCACGGCATTGGGGGTCAGCGATTGAACTTTCGGTTTTTTCTCTCTTAAAACGTCGGACTTGGTTTCTTCTGGCGTCGATTCGGTTTTGGCTTTCGGCGCGGTATCTTCGCCAATTTCTTGCTCTCTTGATTTTCGCTCCCTCTTGACTTGAACGAGACCGCTTCCTCCAATACCGCCTTCTTCACCCATGGGAATTGGCCCGAAGGGCGAAAGTTCGGGATGTTTCGTCAAAGAATACTTGATCCGCTCAAGCGCGTCTTTGAGAACACGCGAAGCTTTCCGGCCATGCGATTGTTCGGTAAGATGCGTGAGCATTTTCTTGACTTCGCTCATCACTTTGTCCACGGTTTGGCGGAATACCCGATATTCTTCCGAATCAACAATGAAACCGGAGCGGTCGCTCGTAACGGGAAGAAAATCGGCATGGATTTCACCTCGGAGGCGGGTCATTGCTTTCCCCCAAGTTTCCATTCCAAAAAGCTCCCGTTTGATGGTGACTTTTTTCACTTTCACGTCAATGCCCAGATCAAGCGTCGAGGCCGAAGATGCGGGAAGGATGACAAGTTCGCCGTGGATCATGCCGTAAGGCGTTCCTTCCAGAATGGGAACCTGATGACCCTGGAAGCGCTTGGGAAGCAGACTGATGCCGTTTAAAATGACGTCAAAATCGGGATCCATCACGGGAACACTTTCAATCAAGCGCCGTTCCACATGAGAAATATCGAATTTCTTGGTGAGACGAGTTAAGGTAACGGTGGTACCATTTCCTCTTTCAGGATCAACGGGAAGAATGGTTAGAGGAAGTTCCCAGGACTCTTGAGAGGTTTGCCAAGCTTCTTTGTCGAAAGTGACACGAGCGTGAAAATCATTTTTTTGGGTATCGACTTCAAAAGTTTTGGCAGCAGTTAAAGCCGCAAATTTGCCGATGCCGAATTGACCGATCCGGTCCCGATTGAACTTCTCAGACTTGTTCCGCGTTATCTTCTCTTGTGACCCAATGTTGAAGTATTGCCTGAGACCTTCCAAGTCCATCCCGCTGCCGTTGTCACGAATCACGATCGAGCAATCGTCAATTTGAACTTTGACTTCCGCAGCATCCGCATCGTAAGCGTTGTTGACGAACTCGCGGATGAGCTCGACGCTTTCACCGTAAAGTTTCTCGCCGATCGTCACAACGTGCGATTTATCAACCGTTACTTTAAGGGTGTTCATCTCCATCTCATTGCCTTCGCTGAAGCCATAGAGCAAGAAATGGATCTTGAAAAGTGAAGTGATCATTTTCACGATCAACGATATCTTTCTCGATCAGAGCTTGAAGCGCTTTTTGAATCGATGAAGGATTGCCCAAATGATGGCGGGATAGAAACTGCCCTGAAAAAACCTGTGCTCCTGGTTCCGCGCTTAAGGCAGTCAGCAAATGTTTCTGCTTTTGCGTCAGATCATCCAGAATTGTCTCATAAACTTCGCTTTCTTGTCCAAGCATCTTGTCGAGTGAGTTTTCTACATCTTTTTCAAGGATTTCTTTCTTCTCAAGACACTCATCCCAAAGAATATGACAAAGAAGCTGGGTATAGTAAGGATGCCCCGCTCCTTTTTCTGCGATCAAGGAAATAACGTCTGGCTTCACCTTCAGGTTCCCTGAGGCCATTCTTTCCAGAACGTGTTTTTTTACTTCTTCAATTGGAAGCCGGCCAAGAGGCATATGTTTACCGCTTTTATAAAACGGCCTGTGCAGATCGTGAAAAAGTTTTCCAAACAGATGCTTTTTGCTTCCAAGAAAAATGTAGCTGACGTTTCGATGGGATTGAAACACGGCCCGCATTTCCTTCTCAATCTCGTCATCCGTATAATTAGCAATTTCCTGAAACTCGTCAAAAACAACGCAAGCTTCCTTCTTTTTTTCTTTGGCGCATTTGTGGACAGCATTTAAAAGGTCTGGGAGCGAGCCCTTAAAAACATCCTGCGGCTCATAATCAAATTCGAACTCGGCCTCACCTTCCGACCGGATAACAATCTTGGGAATGAGTTTCGGAAATAACCTCTTCACAAGATCCAGAATTTTTTGCGTTGGCTTGCCCAATGAACGGGAAACGGCTTTGGCATAGATCTCGACGAACTTTTCTTTCGTGATGGCTGGATATAGATCAACATATACGGCAAGCACGCTTTCTCTCCGAACTTTTGCGATGACTGTTTTAATTAAAGAGGTCTTTCCGTAACGCCTTGCTGAAAAGATAATAACGTTCTGGCCATTTTTGACATCGCGGACAAGCTCCTGAATCTCTTTGGCTCTATTCCAAAAAGCGTCGCCCGCAACTTCCTCGCCGTAAACAAATGGGTTTTTCATATCGAATTCTACGTTTTAATTATGCTACTAGCGTAACGCTGCACGGATAATATAGCAAGTATTTTTTCCTGGGCTGTCTAAAAGCTGGATGTTCCTGTCATTAAAGAGAGGTAAAAACTCGGAAAAAGATGGCAGAACACCTGATACACCCGGCCTGCTTATCACATTTACACCGCTCCCCACTCGTCGATTCAAGTGTAGGGCAGAACTGGGCGAAACAGGGCTCGAACCTGTGACCTCTCGGATGTAAGCCGAGTGCTCTACCAGCTGAGCTATTCGCCCGCAAATCTTACTGTCATCCCCGAATGTTTTAATCGGGGATCATTAGTGGATTCCCGCTTAAAGATTGCGGGAATGACAATTCTCGTTATTGAAATGTATTGATCGTATCGATCATTTGCTTGAGGCGGCTGAAATTTTTCCGGTCGAAGTAAAGCACAAGTCGCGCCAATGAATGGGTTTCCGTCTCATTGGCCTCAACCGCCAAAGGCCCGGAGCTCTCGATTTTTCCCTTGGTGATGATGTCCGAGAAATTCCGATTCAGCCGGGCAAGATCCATTTTATCGGGCACGCGCTCGAGCCGGATCACAAGGCGATCTCCCACGAAACGGATGGAATGATAATTGCTGTAAAATTTGACGAGGATGTTCCGCGCTTCTTCCGCGCTTCGAACCATCTCAATCAGATTCAGGTCTGCGGAATCGATCATCTTTCGCGCCAAAATATATTTTTTGACAAATCGGAGGAAACCTTCCCAATAATAATCTTTTTTCGGTTCCACCAAAACGACCGGCCGCGGCTCGCTTTTTCCGGTCTGAACAAGCGTCAGCACTTCGCACCCTTCATCGAGCGTCCCGAACCCGCCCGGAAAGAGACAAATGGCGTCGGACTCCTTAATGAAAATTAATTTCCTGGTAAAAAAATACTTAAAATGAATGAGTTTTGGATCGTTTTCAATCACCCGATTCACGTCCTGCTCAAACGGCAGTTTGATATTAGCCCCAAAACTCATGGCCCGCCCGGCGCCCTCATGGCCCGCCCACATGATGCCGGTAGAGGCACCGGTAATCGTCATCCAATTGCTTTCCGACATTAATTTCCCAAACCGCTTGGCCATTTTGTAGGCCGGGTCCCGTTCCGGAAGCCGAGCCGACCCGAAAATGCTCACTTTGCGGATATGCCGGTAAGGACGAAACACGCGGAACGCCCAGCGTAATTCTTTCAAACTTGTGTTTAAAATTTTGAGGTCGCCCCGATCGACATGTTCCCCTTGAAGTTTTAACGCGGTGGTGATCATCTGCGCATAAAGATCATAGTTATTGATATCCCCACCGGCTCCCACCAACTCCTTAATGGCGGAGTCTAAGCGCTTGTCTTTCAGCGAATAAATTTTATGTTTTTGGGAACGTTCCATTAGGAAAAGGGGACAGGCATGATTTAGCTCTTTATGCCTGTCCCCTTATTTCAGTATGCTGGTTTGTTGCCTATGCCTGTCCCCTTTTTAGCTTATGAATCCGTGGAGCTGGTGGGAATTGCACCCACGTCCAGTGAGACTCACTCAAGCGGCCCTCCATGCTCAGACTACTGTTTGAATTTAGCCTTCGGAACTCCAGCAGTCGGGATTTCCTCCGGCGAGCTTTCAAAAGCTTCATTCCGAGCGCGGAAAGCGCGCAAACGGAACCATCCCTGTTTGTGTCGCCTCAAAAGCCCTCAGGGCCCGGACTTAAGAAACGTCGCTGAACCTAATTAGGCAGCGAGAGGAAGAGCCATAGGCCCAAAGGACCTATTGCTCCAGCTGAGCTGTTTATCAGCATTTAGTTTTTGTGACGTGTTTTACGAGGCCTCGCCACCACCTCGGCATGCACCGGCTTGAACGATCTTCCCCTGTCGATCCTATTCAGCCCCATTTTTAATTAATTTTTATGGGAAAATGGGACTACCCGACATTAAGCATTCTTGATGTCGGGATTGCCCCAAAACTTCTCCGATCGACTTGCAAAGAACCAACTCTATTTTATCCTAACGCGAGCGGCGTTTCAATGCCTGCCGCATTTCCTTGGCTTGAGACCTCTCCTTGATCGTCTGGCGTTTGTCATGCTCTTTTTTGCCCTTTCCGACGCCGATCTCGAGCTTCACGATTCCGCGCTTAAAATAAAGAGAAAGCGGAACGCAGGTAAACCCTTTTTGGGAAAGACGGCCGGTAAGGCGGTTGATTTCCTCCTTATGAAGTAAAAGTTTGCGGGAACGCGTTGGATCGACGTCGGAAATGCTGTGCGTATGGGAATATGGGCTGATGTGAAGCCCGACGACAAATGCCTCTTGATTGGCGAAACGGACATAAGAATCTTTTAAATTGACGCGGCCTTCGCGTATGGATTTTACTTCGGAGCCGCTTAAGACAATGCCCGCTTCAAATCGGTCCGAAATAAAGTAGTTGGCCCTCGCCTGCCGATTGGTGGCAATGGTATTGTCGCTCATAAATTTAAAAGTGGTGCGGCGCCGTAGACGATTTTCCTTGAATCGTACTTGGCACATTAAGCGCCAAGTGCCTATGCTTATCACTCGCGCCGACGCGCGAGTGCCATTTCGTGAAGATCTTGACGACTTCTACGAATGGTGCAGGAGGGGGGAGTTGAACCCCCACGGTGTTACCCACACGACCCTGAATCGTGCGCGTCTGCCAGTTCCGCCACTCCTGCCCAGCAATTTTGTAAAAAATTGCGTACATCGTACACGACTTCCCTGGTCGTGACGGTGTGGTACTTAACCATTGAGATTAAGTAGACAAACTTTTTCATCGGAAAAATTAGAACGTCGTATCAGTAATTATCGAACTCGTCCTTGAGCTCGGGAAGCTTGGGTTTTGCCCCGTGAACCATCAAGTCAAAATAGCCGGCGGGCGATTTATCTTTTTTTCCGCCTCCAAGGGCATAGATGGGATAGGAAATCGGAAACATAACTCCATAAGCAGCGCCTAGGAAAGAGCGTTTGGCGGAAGATCCGGCATCGGAGGGAATTTGGTATTTCTCCCGCATTTTGGGCTCGAGTTCCGCTTTTCTTTCCTGAAACCGCTTCCAGGCCGTTTCGGGATCTGTCGGATATTCGCCGCGCTCGTTGACTACATATTCGGGAATGACCACATTATTCTGTGTCACCGCATAAAAATCATGCACATTCCCGTCTGCGTCCACGCCCTTCGTTAAAAGGACGTACCGATAAGGCGAGCATGAAATGATGAGAAAAACCGCCGCTCCCAAAACAAGCATACGGCATGGATTCACGTTGGACCTCAAGACCTCAGGCAGGTTTCGCAAAAAAGGATTTTGAAACAAACGGCGGCAAATTGGCTATACGTATTTTTCCGCCATATCTCCCACAATCGGCAGCTTAAACAATTCCCCCTGATAAGCCTTAATCATCAGGTAAATCCACAGGATGATTTGTGCAATTCCCAAAATGGGCATCAGCATCACCCCGATAATGGGGACAAACCCGAGCACGATTCCCAGGACCAGAAGAGCACCGAAGGTAATGCTGGATTGGATGGCATGGAAACGGACAAATTTGTTTTCTTTTTCAATCAAATAAAAAATGACCCCCGTGATCACCCCCAAAAGATAGGTCAGGAGCGCAGCAACATTCGCCTGAATTCCCGTCGAAGTCTTCCCCAAATCCTTAGTCTGCATATTTCCCTCCACGTGGTTGGCCCCTCCAATTACAACACCTTATCATATAATCTTTTCCGCCTCTCTTCAACTGTCCACTTTTTCAGGAAAACCGGGCCTTTTCGATGCGGCTCAAACTCTCTTCTTTATGCATCCGTTCGTCCAGACCAATTCTCCTAAAGAGATCGGTCAAATTTTTAAAATCACCATAATCTTTTTTGAAATCACTCTCAAACGGTTCCTCTTCAAACTCGGGATGTTCCCGGACGAACTCCATATATTCATGCTCCGCATGATCCTCAAAATCGGCGTTCAGGGCATAACTATATTCGGGTTTAATCACATAGAGAAACCAGCTCACATGATAATAAAAAAACGCCATGAACTGTGGAAGGATTCGATGCAGGAAAAAACTTTCCTTAATTCCCTTCTTCTGCACCATTTCCTCCAAAATCAGCAAATGCCATTGCTCGTTGTCTTGCTGGGCGCGCGACTCTTTCACGAATTCAAAAATCCGCCTCGCGAAATTCGGCTGCCCATACGTGTGCGTCATCGCGATATAAGCCACGTGTTCCCAGGATTGATACGGCACGCGGGCAATCACCTCGAGCACCTTGAATTTGGAAAGCGTTCTCCGCCGGCCGTAAAAAAGGTCCATCGCTAAAAAAAGAATTCCCGCAAGCCATCCGTATTTCCTGCGGGGCATGCGCAAGGTTTCTTCCTGTTCTTTTTTAAAATCCAATAATTTTTCAGCAGGCGCGTTCGTGGTCATTTCATTTAAACCAGCTGGCGACCCATCTGCAAAAACGAGTGAACGCGCTGGGATTTTCGGGCGGCGGAGTAGTTGCTTGTTCCACAACAGCAGCCGTCCCTTCGCCGATCGCCATGGTGGCCACATTGGCGGCCGTTGTGGGACTAGGCGCCAAAGGGGCTGCAAGACTTGTAGCTGCTTGGGTAAAATCGGCACCCGCCTGCACGCGCTTGCCTTTTACTTCCTGATGCCTTTGGGCCTCTTCGATTGATTCCGAGCTGAGCGGATCGATGGGCTTACCGAAAAAATACTCACTCCATGCCGTGAGAGCGTCTTTTTTCGGCGGCACACGGTCCGCACCCCGCTCCATGTCACTCATTCCGTCTCCGCCGGCCGGTTGGTTCTGCATCTCATCATCAGAAAACACAACCCCCGTTCCCAAAACCAAACCAAGAACTCCCGCCGCCAGATAAGCAATCTGTTTCCCTTTCATAAACCCTCCCTCATCGGCATATTTTTATAGGGACGGTTCTTTAAGACGGCCTTTAATAAGCCACGATCCGTTGACTATTTTTAACGAACCGTTGCAATTTAAACGGAAGTTTCTAAGAACCGTCCCTATCTCACTTGATTGTAGCCCTCGCGCGGGCTAAAGGGAAATGGAAAGATGGGTGCCCACAATCTGATTGGAAGACCAATCGTGGGCCCCTTTTTTGGATTGAATCATGTAAAACACGCTTAAGCTGGCTTTGCTGCAGACTTTAAAGTTAATCCCGAACGGAATGACGCGGTTTTGATTCAATTCCTGGCGATTCATGGCCACAAAAAATTCATTATTGATATAAACAGACTTGACGCGCGGTACTTTTGAAACCGGAAATTCAAGCTCCCAGCGCTGGCGGAAACGCCCGTTGTCGGAACCCTGGTCCTCTATCCACCGGAATTCAAACCGGTTCCGATTTTTGATGTTCACATGAACCCATTTCTTAATTTCATATTGGGGGCTAACCTCTAGTTCCAAACGGTGATGATATTTAAATTCCTCTTCCTTTGTTTTGGAATTGATGACCTGCTCTTCCAGAAAAGTATAATTTGTTCCCAAACTTAAATAAGGGAACAAATCAAAAATAAGCCGCTGGGTCGTCCGCCAAAAACTAAAATCGGAAACGTCATCGATAAGGCGCAACTCCCCAGAAGACACATAATCCACATATTTGGTGTCGATTGCTTTCAAAGAATATTGAGACCAATATTGAAAATCATCTTCCGAAAAAACAAGTGGGGTAAAAATAAATAGTAAGAGCGTTGTCATTGCGAGGCAGCGGCCCAAAAGCAGCTGAAGCAGGCTGCTAATCGTCTTCGCAAGGCCGGCGAAGCTGGCCGTGGCGATCTCAGTACTCTGAGATTGCTTCGCCCGCCTTCGGCGGACTCGCAATGACGCCCACCGCACGCTTCGCCGGCCTAACGGCCTCCTCGCAATGACACCGGCAAGCATCTTCATGAGGCGAGCAGTGTCCGATTCATCATGAATTCAAAACCTATCAGGAGCAACGTATTGGCAATCAGCGTGAAAATAATCCCCGCCTTCAACATATCGCGTACACTCACTTCCTGTGTGGCGTATGCAATTGCCATAGGCGGCGTGGCGATCGGAAGGGCGATATCAAACGAGGAAGCAAGTGCAATAATCGTAGCCAACATAATCGGATTTTGGCCGGAAATACTCAAAGCAATGGGGATCAGCAAATTCACTGTGGCTGTATTGCTCATGAAGGTGGAAAGAAGGGCCGAGAAAAAACAAAAAATGATGATTAAAACAAATCCTTCGTGGGAAAATAAGGGCTGGGCCACAATCCATTTGGCCAGCCCGCTTGCCTCCATACCTTCGCCGAGCGCAAGCCCGCCCCACATCAGCACCAAAATGTCCCAGTCGATGCTTTTAAAATCGTTTCGATCGATCAATTGAAACGCCGTTAAAAGACCGGCCGCAAGAAGGGCCGTCAGCGCCTCGGGAATATTGAACCAGCCGGAACTAAGCCACAGGAAAACGGTGACAAAACCGACCAGCACAACTGCTTTCCCTTTGGCGTTAAAGGTAACCGTCTCTGAAATTCGAAAGCTGAATTTTTTATTTTTTGATGGAAAAAAGAAATAAACAATCCCGCTTGTCAGCAAAATAAGCAAAGCGGCAAGCGGCGCGGCCATCACCACCCAGGAAAGAAAATTTAAATGAATGCCGCGCTCTTCCAAAAGCCCGATGGCAATCGCATTGGGCGGCGTTCCCACCGGCGTCGCAATCCCGCCGATAGAGGCCGCAAACGCCACGCCGAGCACAAGCGCTTTTTTAAACGGATCGTCCCGGTCCAAATTCGAAAGCAAAGGATGGACCATGGCCAGCATCAAAGCGGCCGTGGCCGTATTGGAAAGCCACATGGACAAAAATCCCGTGGCCACCATGAATCCCAAAACCACAAAATAAGGTTTTTGGCCGAACAGTTTGAGAAGGTTCTGGGCAATCCAGCGGTCGATTTTGTATTTTTGAAGCGCCCGCGCCAATACAAAACCGCCCAGAAAAAGCATGATCACAGGATTGGAAAAAGGAATGAGAAAAGCAGTATAGCCGCTGCGGTCCATCCCCAAAACGCCGCCGGGACGCCCAAGCAGAAAGGCCTCGAGCAGCACCACCAAAAGCGAGGTGGCAAAAAGCGGAACGATTTCAAGCGCCCAAAAAAGCGCGGCGAGCGCAAAAATAAACGCCATGCGCCGGGCCGCTTCGGAACAGCTTTCGGGCAGGAAAAAATAAAGCGCCGTTGCGATAACAACGGAAGACAATAAAAGCCAGATTCGCTTTTGTTTCAAAACTTACCTGTTCAGTTTTGAGGCATGCAAAACCTGGTCGCAAATCATCCGTACCGCTTGTTCATAAGAAACAAAATCCGTGTTGATGACCAAGTGATATAGAAGCGGATCGTCAATGTCCTTGTCAAAATGTTTCTTAATATAATCCTTTCGTCCTTTGTCTTCACGCTCCACCAATTTCTTTGCCTCTTCCCGGCTCACACGATAATAATCCTGCGCATGGGCAATCCGTTTTTCAAGCGAGCCCACAAGCCGCAGATGAAAACCGTGCTCCAATTTGCGTGTGATGATATTGGCGCCGCGGCCTACCAAAATGACATTCCCCATTTCCGCTAAATGCAGAATGGTCTGGCTCGTACGATGAACCAATGTCCATTCGGAGGGGTGAAGACCGAACATTTCCTCAACCAAATCGCGCAGCTCTGAAATTTTATCTTCCGGCATATATTTTGAAACTTCTTTTGAAAAATGATGCTCTTCCACTACCTTTTCGACTAAGTTTTTATCGAAAAGAGTCCATGGACATGTGCGATTGGCATCCTCACGATTTAAAAGTTCAATCAATTTATTTCCGATCGTGATGCCGCCCGCGCCCGTCTGGCGTGAAATGGTGACAAAAGGAAGCTTCCGATCCCCCTTCTTGCCCTCTTCCACGCATCGGCATTGGCAGTCAAAATAAGCTTTCGACATCACCAAAGACTGGCTTCTGTCTCTCATTTTGTCCCCGGGATAAGTTTATTCAGCGCTTGAAAGGAATATTTCACTTCGCAGAAATAAATGTGCTGGGGATCACCGAATTCATCGCTCCCGCCGCCCGCAAAAATCTGGGCGCCCAAAGTTAAAAGCCAATTTGGCTGAAATTCATATTGGACCTCGGGCCGGATAAAAAAGCTCGTGTCGTCCATATTATAAATCACCCGGTTCTCGACGCGAATAAGCGACGTCATATCCCGGCCGAGCATGGCCGCCGAATAATTCTTGCCTACATTCTGAATCTCTCCTCGGATCTGCCGGTCGATTTGATAATCATCGGGATCGCGCCGTCCCTGGCCGTTAAAGTGGTATTCCAAAAGCCCGAGGACATTGTAGGGAAAATTGTACTCGGCATTGACCGTAAACTTGATGAAATCCTTTTCAAGCCGCGCTTCCCGGTAAAGAAACTCTCCGCGCACCACCGCATCTTTGACATTGCCCGCCACATCGAAACCGGCGGCCCAATCGCGCTTCACGCGCCCTCCGAGCATGCTGATTTCAAAGCCCTCGACATCGCGAGAAACACGGGCCAAATAACGCTGGGGGTGAAGTTGTTTTCCCGGCGGTGCATAAACGATCTGGGTTTTCATCCCCATCATATTTTTTAAAACCACGTTCGCGGCGTCGATGCCCTCCCGTTCATCCAGCTCCAATTGAATCGGAATGAACGGATTAAAAAGGTCGGTCGGTGTGAAGAAATGCCCTACTCCCCACGGAATTTGCTGGCGCCCGATCTCAAGATCAAATTCGGGCGATTCATAAGCGATGGCAGCGCGGTAGAGTTCATGCTCATAAAAAACCGAGTTGCGCTCGATAAAGGTTTGGCTCGTATCGAGAAACTGCCTTTCCTCGACCTGCCGTTGGGCGATTCGAAAATCACCCGTGGAGACAAAACTGCCGAAATTTGTTTTCTGATCATAATCGATTTTCAAAAGGAGCCGCTGATTGCCGGAAAGATTGTATTGAAAACGGTTCTTAAGCCGCAGGCGGTCGAAGTTTAAAAATACGGTGTCTTCTTCGGACGAACGTCCCAGCGGATTGTCCATCACTTCCGGACTGAACCCGCTTGTCCGCGTCAAAAAATTAAAGGATTTCACATAGCCGGAAATACCGGCCGAAAAAGACTCCGGCTCCTGAGCAGAAACCGACGAACTGCTAAGCATCGACACGATGGCGATCAAAAACCATATACGAAGTGAGCGCATTATCTTCTCACTCCCGCTCCCTCATTCATCACGCGCCCGTCCTGAAGACGGATGACGCGGCCCGCCCGCTCCACCATGACGGGATCATGGGAGGCGTACACAAAAGTGATTTTTTCTTGTTTGTTCAGCTCTTTCAAAAAATCCATCAGTTCCGTCCCGGTTTTATGGTCCAAATTGGCGGTCAATTCATCGCCCAAAACAACGCGCGGCCCGTGCACAATCGCTCTCGCCACCGCCACCCGCTGCTGCTGTCCGCGGCTCAATTGAAAAGGCCGCCTGTGCAAAAGCTCGGCAATTCCAAAACGCTCCGAAATGTGGAGCACTCTTTTTTTGCGCTCGGCGGAAGAGACACCCTGAAGCCACAAAACATATTCTATATTTTCAGAGGCCGTAAGGGTAGGAATTAAATTAAAATCCTGAAAAATAAAACCGATTTTCCGAAGCCGTATGTCCGTGAGCTTCACCTGACTCAAGTCCGTAATTTCCTGATTGTCCAGGTATACGCGGCCCTGGCTCGGCCGGTCGAGACAGCCGAATAAATTCAAAAGCGTCGTTTTACCTGATCCTGAGGGCCCGCAAAGCGCTGCAAAAGACCCCTCCTCGATTGCGAGCGAAACCTCGGAAAGCGCGACAACCGGGAGAGAATCTTCCTGAAACACCTTCGATACGTTCTCGGCGCGTATCATCATGAGTGATAAATCGCTTTCACCGGTTCCATCCGCCCGGCCCTCCAGGCGGGATAAAGACTTAAAAAAGACGTGATGGCCAGAAGAATCCCCACCGACTGCAGAACGCGATGGAATTTCAAGTCGGGATACACGATCGGGCTCATAAACGACGCGGCGGCGGCGTCTTCAAACCCCGAAAAATAAATGCCGGCGTTTCCGAAATAAAAAGTAAGCAGATAACCCGCGACCACGCCGAACAAAACGCCGATCAGTTCGAGCATAAACGTTTCGAGGAAAATAAGCAGAATCATCTGCGACGGCTTTGTCCCCACCGCCATCATCACGCCGAGTTCTTTGGTGCGCTCAAAAACGGACATGAGAATGGTGTTCATGACACCCGCTGCGATCACGAACATGACAATCGTCATCATTAGATTGATAACGGCCCCGGCCCAATTGGACCATTGATTGATTTCGGGAACGATTTCATCCCAGGTGGAAATATCGAACATATCGTCCTTGAGAAAATCCCGGATCTGACGGAGAAAGCCGGGAATGGCCGGACGGCCCGTGAGCGAAATGGCGAGCTCATGAGCGCCGTCCTCAATCCCAAGCAGCTCCCGGGCGGCGCCTAATGTCACGTAAATTTGAAATTCATCGATCACCACATTGCCGGCGCGCACAATTCCCTTCACATGATAAGCAAAGCCCGCAAGCGTTCCATCGATGGCTTGTGTCATCACCACCACTTTGTCCCCGACGCCCGTTTCGATTTTCTCCGCGAGTTTGGCGCCGATTAAAACTTCGCGGTTGTCATGTGAAGACAGAAAAGCGCCCTCTTTCACGAATTTTTTGAGTTCCGTGACTTGGGATTCACGCTCCGTATCGATTCCGATCAAGACCACCCCGCGGGAATTTTCACTTGTGCCGACCAGCGCCTGAGACTTAACCCGCTCCGTTAAGGCCAGCACATTCGGAGCGGCCTTGATTCGGGTAAGAATTTCGGCGCGGTTCGGGAGAATCAGTTCCGGTGAGAATTTTTTATTGAACTCACGGGCATGAATTTGCACATGGCCCGTGACCGAGCGTATCGCGTTGTCCCGCTGCTGGTCCTGATAGCCGTCCATAAACGCCCAGAGAAAAATAAGGGCGGCCAGCCCGACGCCGACCCCGAGAACGGTGATCAGAGACCGCCGCCGGTTGCGGCCGATATTGAGTATGGCAAGTTTCAAAAGAAGCATCAGGGATATTTCTGGAGGTTTTCGCGCGTGAACACGGCGTCCGGTATATCAACGCCGAAAGCCGCGTCCAGAATCGCGACGACGGTTTGGCGGTCTTTTTCTTTTATATTTTCCATGCGCCACACCGTCGGCAGTTCATGCGCCCCGAATGTCTTAAATTCCGAATAATGAAGCGTGCGTATATGCTGCATTTTTTCATTAAAAAAATCCATACGTACCGGCGCCGCGTCCGTTTTACGAAGCCATAGCTCAAGTTTTCCGTACACCACCGGCGCGTCCGAATGCGGGGTAAGCTCGAGATGATAAACATCAAACCCCTCTTTCTTTTCTTCCCCGATGATTTTGCCGTCATAATCCCGCGGCAGATAAGTCAATTTTACAAAATCATCATTTGAGAAATCGCTTCCCATGAACCGGTCAAGCATCAGCGACGGCGGAATCAGAATCGTGCGCTCCGCGCTTGGAAGATAATTCCAAAGCCGGCTTTTGACCCTTAAAAACCCCTGTCCTTCCGATTTGGCGGGTTCCAACACGCGCGCAAACGTGTGGTCCACCCCCTTCATCCGCACCTCGAGTTTGTAATGCCGCTGCCAATTTTTTGTGCTCACATCCAGCGTTACCGTCATCTCATGCGACGGGCCGCGGAGCACCTCGTCCATTTTCCTAAGCAGTTCGGCCGCATCGGGCGCCGCTGCCAAAACGGCCGGACACGCTGCCGCGAACAAAATGAAAAAACCGAATAAAACGTTCATCAGAGATCAGGCCGGGTTTTCTTTTTTCAAAATAAATTTCCGGATGAAAAAAAGCTTGAGCCGTTGAATCGGGTTTCGGTTCCCAAACGGAAGAAAACCTCTTTTGTATTTCGCGAGATAAGGATCAAAATAATGAAAATGAGGAACCGCGGAAATCTTCTTCCGTTTGAGCAAAATCTTAACCGCTTCCGTCGCGGCGAATCCCGCGCAAAGCGCCACTGAGCTCGCCACGCTCGGCCCGGACTTTTGCGTGGGGTCCACTTTCCGCGTATTCATATAGGAAAGATAATGAAGCTTGGGGGCCAGTCCGAGCATGAAGCGAAGAAATTTTTCCTCCGAATTCATTTCTTTTCGAATGTCAAAATAATCTTCAAAACTGATGGAGTCCGGCATAAACACCAAAAGCACCGAGCTGAAACCAATCGGCCCGGCCGTGATGACGGGAATGCCCATTTGGCGCGCTTTCATAAACACAATCCTGCGCGCCTCAATCTCAAAAGCGTCGATCCCATCGAGGACCAGGTCACAGTCCGAAAGAAAGTCGACGACGTTTGTTTCATCAATAAATTCATTCCAAATTTTAAATTGAATTTCGGGATTAATGTCATGGGCCATCCCGCCCATCACTTCCGTTTTATTTTTTCCAAGGTGGGGCAAGGTGGCCCCGTACTGGCGGTTGAAATTGGCGAGCGTAAATTGATCGTGGTCCGCGATGTGAAAGCGACCAACCCCCATGCGCGCGAGCGTCAAAAGATGCGCGCCGCCCACGCCTCCAAGCCCCGGAATGGCCACTTGGGCGGAGCGCAAACGCTCCTGTTCGCTTTTTGTGAGCAGGCCCTCGTTTCTTGAGAACGCCTCTTCGTAATCAAATGTTTTTTGCTTAAATATATTCATACGAGAAATGACTCCACAGGCCGGCGAAGCGAGCGGGCACTCGGCGGATCGGCATAGCCGATCCGGAACAAAAAGATGGCGCCGCTTTGCTCCTCAAGGCCATATAAGGAGTAAAGTTCATCTTTCAGCCCCTTCGCTTTTATCCTTTGAGTTTCGTCGAAATCCCGCCCGCCATTGAGCTGTAAATTAACCGTAAATACCGGAAGCGCCTCCATCGGCTGAATGGAGAGCCCTAGCCGCGTCATCTCATGCCACACCCGCTCCGTCACTTCCCCGCCCAAAACATAGTCCTCCGGGCCATAACCGGCTGACGCCACCAATCCGCACGCTTGTGAAGACATCATCTGCCATCGGGCGTATAGATTGAACTGCCGGCTCATCCCCAAACAATTTAAACATTTCAGGCGGTTCCAGGAGGAAATCAATTTAAAAAGAAAAAAGCCGGCCGGCCCCGTTTCAAATGTGCGGAGATCAAGCCCGTCCCTTGTCTGGTCAGCTTCGCGCGGGCTGAAGCGTAAAACAGGCGGAAGGCCCTCGTAAATTTTTTTGTTCTCAAAGCGGATTTGGTCGCTGCCGCCAATAATACGACAGACTTTTGAATACGCGCGCTCCTCCCTTGTAATCCAAAGCAATCTGAATCCCTTTTGCGCGGAAACAACCGCCGAAAGCTTTGAAAAAACGGAAGTGTCGATTTTCTTTTTCGAGTGGTAAAATTTCCGGTTTGTCGCACGCCGCTCCAAAGCATTATCGTTACCGCCCTCGGAATTTCCCTGCTCAAAGCGCAGCGCCGCCACAAACAAGGGATTGGACGCATTAGGAAAATAAGTAGGAATCAATCGCAAACCCATTCGGGCGGCGGCCACACGCATATTTTCAATCACTGCGCCGGCTGAAAAATAGAGTGTGCGCCGGCCCGCCTCAAAAAAATGCTGCTCCGGCCTGCAGGTGACATAAAGCTCGATCCCGTCCTCGATCAGCCGGAATTTCCACGGCTGGGTATTGTCCCCCGAGGGCGCGAGAATTCCCTTCGCGATAATGGCACGCAGGTTTTTGTCTGTCACGGTGCTTTTATTATCGGCTTTCGCCATGGGAACCTTTTTGGGTCAGCTTTCGCAAAGCTTTTCCTCAATCAGCTCGGCGAGCATTTCAACAAAAGTCGGATGGTCCGCCACCGTTTGGGCCCGCAAATACTTAAGGCCGGCCTTCCGGGCCGCCGCGCGGGCTTCGATATCCAAATCATACAAAATTTCCGCATGATCGGAAACAAATCCGATCGGGACCAACATCACGGTTTTACTTCCGGATTGTTTTATTTTTTCCAGTTCGGAGCGCACGTCCGGTTCAAGCCACGGGTCGCTTGGATTTCCGCTCCGGGATTGATAGCCGATGCTCCATTTGAAATGCTTTAATTCCGAGGCCGTAAGCGCGCTCGATTCTTGAAATTCCTCCGCGTAGCCGCATTCACTGGCCATCGCAAGCGGAATGGAGTGGGCGGTAAACAATAAATGCGTTTGTTTTTGCTCTTCCGGTGTTAATGAATTTAGAATGCGCCGTACTTGATCCGCCTCGGCTTCTATAAAAAGCGGATGATCGAACCACGGTCTTAAATATTCATAATGAACCCTCCCGGCCTCGGCGATTTCTTTTGCGTCCTCGACGCTCCGGAGGTATTTCCAGAAACTCGCATCCGAGCGGTGAGGCGCCAAGACAATTCCGATCCCCTTTTTTAAACCCTTTTGTTTAATTTCAGCGATCGTGTCCTTCAAAAACGGGTGCCAATGGCTCATGCCCAAAAATATGGGGAGATTGATTTTAAGCCCGCGGAGGCGGGTGTTGAGGTTTTCAACAAGCCGAAGGGCACATGGATGATAGGGTGAAGCGCCGCCGATTTTTTCATAATGCGCTTCCACTTCGCGAAGCCGCGCTTCGGGAATGGGCGCACCTTTTGCCACCACTTCAAGAAAGGGCCTTATTTCCTCGCGTTTCACCGGCCCTCCAAAGCCGATCACCAGCACATGGTCAACATTCATGGGTTCTCAAACGAAAGTTTTGGAATTTGTTTTGAAGCAAGAGCTCCAAAAATGACGAACAAAAGCAAAATGCCGACGGCAACCCGGTAACGCAAAACGCCGAGCGGTTCCAGCAGCCAAACCGTAACGCCCCAAACCAGAGGACCCACAAGCGATGAAAACCGGCCCGCCAAAACATTAAAACCAAAAAAAGTGGCTGCCTCTTCCTCGCCGATCAGCCCAAGCAGCAAAGGCCGTGAGGACGTCCAGAGACCGGCAAGACCGATTCCGACCACGCCGCCCACGATCCAGAAATGGTACCGTTCCCAAGCCATGGCGGCAAGCAAAAGCGCGCCAACCCAAATGAACGCTGTGATTCGGAAGACACGCCGGGGCCCGATGCGGTCCGACAAATGTCCCAACAAATAGGCGGACAAAAAAGCGACGGCGGTGGACAAAATAAAAAAATGATTTAATTCTTTCTGGGTGAATCCTCCCGCGTTCACCGCGTACACACCCATAAAAAGGATGACGGTCGCGGCCGCGTTTTGGATCAGAAACATGGAAAAAAAATAAGGCCATGCATTCCGTTCACGAAGAAACGCGCCCCAGCTTTCCTTCCAAAGCGAATAATTTTTTTTCCTGACCTGTGCTGTTTCTTTGCGAACCGTAAAAAAACAAGGCAGGGCAAAAAGGAGAAAAAAACAGGCGGTGGGCAGGAACGCCCGGTGGCGTAAAACCTCCTCCCCCGCCTGTACAAATGGCTGGACGGCAAGAATCCCCGCAATAGAACCCAAATAGCCGAGCGAAACGCCCAATCCTGAAATATGACCGTACTCTTTTTTAGGCGCCACAAGCGGAAGCAGACTGTCATAAAATACAAGGGCCAGTTGATACGCAATATTTGCCAGAAAAAAAAGCCCGAGTCCCAGAACAAGCCGGTTCAAAATACCGATGGCGGCCGTGGCCAAAACACAGGCCAGCGTAAAAAAGACGAGCAAAAAGCGCCGCTTCCCGTGCCGATCCGCCCAGCGGCCGAGAAGAGGGGCAAGAAAAATGATAAAGAGCATGGAGCTGGAATAGATAGAGCTGTAATAAAGGTCTTTTCCGCCCTGGTCCTGCGTCACCCATAGGGCGAAATAAAGTGAGATCACGTTCATCGAAAACGCCGTGTTTGCAAAATCATAAAGCGCCCATGCAAACTGTTTCAAGCGGGGCCGGTCCATAGGAACATTCATTTCAAAAGCCCTTCCACTTCCTCTTGAAGTTTTTTGACAATGTCCTGCTGGGTCATCCCGGAAAGAACCAGCGGGCTTCCGAACCGGCAAATGACGGAACCGCGCCGGGGAAAATTTCTCTGCACCGGAAATATTTCAAAAAGGCCCTTCAATCCCACGGGTACCACCGGCACATCCACCGCGTTGATCAGCATTCCGATCCCCGCTTCAAAGGCCGCCGTCTCGCCCGTTTTCGTGCGCGCGCCTTCGGGAAACAAGAGGACATGAAAGCCGCGGTCGATCAGCCAGCCGGTATGTTCGAAATTCCGCTTAAAGCCCTTTTCGCGCGAGAACAGATAAATATTGAATCCAAGCGAGGCAAAATAATATTCAAAACGCCGACACGCCCAAAAGAACGGCCGCTTCCGGCTGTCCGTTTCAAAAAACTCTTTCCAAGTCGCCACCGCCACGCGGCGGCGGATGCGTTGCGGAAGCGAAGCAAAAATAACGGGGGCATCGAAATAGCTCGTATGGTTCGCGACAAAAATGACGGGCCCCTGAATGGCTTCCAGTTTTTGTGCGTCTTCTACTTGAATGCGGCAAAAAAAACGCACGGCGGGGAAAATAAGCATGTTCTGGAACATTTCCCGAAACGCGCAAGCCCAAGGACGGACCGGCCATCGCGGAATCACGCGCCCTTTGAGCCCGCCCTCTTTCTCCCGGACCATTTGGCCGACTTGTTCAAGCGAAGTCCCGGACTCCAAAAAAGCGTCATCCACATCCAAATGAAATTCTTCCTCAAGCATCGCCGCAAGCTCCACGCGGTCAAGCGACGAAAGCCCCAAATCATCTCCCAGGCGCATGCCGGGCGTGAGCGTTTCCGGCCGCAGGCGGGCCAATTGGGCCGCCATCACATAGAGGCGGGGAACCGCTTTCTCAGCCGGCATTTCCAAGCGGGCGCCGGCTGCTTCCCGCTCGAGGATCTCGCGTACTTTATTTTTTTGCACTTTCATCGTAGAGGTGCGCGGAAAATCCTCATCCGGCCATACGCTGAAGCTTTGAATTTTCTGAAAGTCCTGAAGATGCGCATTCGCCTGATCGATGAGCGCCTTCGGCTCTAGCAAACGGTCCTCCAAAAGTAAAACGGCATGTATGGTCTCCCGGCCATCTCTCTTAAACGAAATGACACAGCTCTCTTTCACGCCGGACACCTGATGAAGGACGGCCTCAAGATCAGCGGGATAAACATTCAGCCCCTCCTCGGTCACAATCAATTCTTTTTTGCGGCCCAAATAATAAAGAAATCCGTCCCCGTCCAAACGGCCCAAATCCCCCGTCAAAAACCATCCCCTTTCAAACGCCTCGCAGGTCTTTTCGGGACTTTCATAGTAACCGGAAAAAACGCCGGGACCCCGGGCGCCTATTTCGCCGTCCGGTGAAATTTTCATCTCAACACCCGAAAGAATTTTTCCGATCGAACCAAACCGGTACTGGAGCGGAAAATTACAGCTGATGACCGGAGATGTTTCGGTGAGACCGTAACCCTGCAGGAGGCCGATCCCCAGGCGCGCCCAAAAGCGCTCAAGTTCAAGTTCCAACGTCGCACCGCCGGCCACAAAGTATTTAAGCCGGCCGAATTTCCGCTTCAAAGCGGGAAAAAGGAAGCGCCTGAACCGTTGGGGAAGAACGTCAGAAAAACGGAGAAGAAAATTAAAAATCCGCTCTTTCCCCATGCGCTTTACTTCCCTCAGGATGCCGTCCTGAAAAAGCTTCAGAAGCCGCGGCACAATCGGAACGAGCGTAATGCCGTCTTCCTCAAGCGCTTGAAAAATCGAAGATACCTTTAACACTTTCAAATACGTCACGGAATATCCCCTGCGCATGGGAAGCCACAGCCCGATCGTTTGTTCAAAAATATGGCTCAAAGGCAGAAGCGAAAGCCATTTTTCCGCGCCGCCCAGCCCTGCAAGAGACCGGTGAAGCGCTTCGACATTGGAAACGATATTGCGATGCGTCAGCACGACGCCTTTGGGCTCTGCCGTTGTGCCGGAGGTAAAAATAATTTCGGCGATATCATCGGGGGCTATGAAAACTTGATTTTCTCCTTGAGGATTAAGTCCCGTCGATTCTTTTTCAAGCTCCTCAAAACTCATGACGCGCAAAGGGCCGAGGTCTTGTTTCCTGGTTTCATCACAAAGCACAAGCGCGGCTTTCGTGAAATCAAAAATACTGCGCACAAACGCCGCCCCTGTGCGAATGTCCATGGGAACAACGATGATGCCCTTCAGGAGGCAGCCAAAAAAAGCGGCCGCCCAACGGGGCGAATTGGCGCCCCAGAAAAGAATACGGTCGCCTTTTTTAAAACCGCGGCGTTCCAAGTAACAAGCGGTGCGGCGGGCCCGTTGATACAATTCTTCATACGTCAACGAAAAAGTCCGGAAAGGCGTTTTGTAAAATAAGCAGGGCGTTTTTCCGCGGGAGGGAAAATATTCGATGTACGAAACGAGGGTGGTGAATTCAACCATATTCTCCCCTAAGCAGCGGGTGACCTTGTGTGATCGAAGCTCAGAGCTGTCTTCCCTTTTTAATGATAAAAATTTTCTCCCGCCATGGAATATTGTCGTCTAAATTTATCTATCCCGCTGGTCACGCCAAAGAGGTGGTGGTAAAACGGTGGTGGTGTTTGAAAGATATTGATTCCCCGCATTTACCTGCACGTTTTGCGAAGGTGTAGGCAGACGGTTGAGACCGTAACTTGCGCCCGCATGGTAGGTACCCGATACACCGAACGCTTTCGTGCTCAATTGACTCACGCCCGGAACTTGCTGATGAAAATTCACCGAGCCGGGACCTGCCTGGATGCCGCTCTGCCCCGTGAGCGGCACATAATAATTCGGCACCATCTGTTGAACGGCGCCTTCGGTATTGCCGCTCGCAAGACTGGTGGCCGCATTGGCCGCTTTCCCGATCCATTCATCGGTGGTTGCCGCAAACCCCGCCCCATTTCCAAAAAACAGGATTGAAAGCAAACACAGAATAATCTTTTTCATTTTCGTTATGATGCGCTCCTTTTGATATATTCAAGCATTTGAGCCCGCATTCGATCCGCGGCTTCCTCAAGACGCTTGAGATCAATTTGAAACGAACGAATTTTTTTGTTTTGGCTTTGGGCCGGATGCCGAGCGCCATTTGTTTTCATTTCCTGCACGGCCTTTTTGATCTGCCTCTTAATCGCCTTTGCTCGAAAATAAATACGCCCCTGCCGGTCCTCCCGCCGGTCCCAGCCCTAAAGAGCTGCTTCGCTGAAGTGCTGGGTAAAATCCTTAATTATTCCATTAACCATTTTTCTTGCCTGTCCTATGCTATCCGGGATGCCGACACCGTGGAGAGCGTTTGAGGTGAAAGAAAAGTTGGAAATGGCTTTGGCCAATTCTTCGACTCGTTTCACGCGGTCCAAATGGCCGACATGGTATTGGGGCATAGAATTAATACAGCGTTTGATTGAAATGAAAAGCGGTTCGTTTTCAATTCCCAAAATGTCGCGGAATTCCTGCTTCACGATCTTGGAAATTTCGGCGTCGCTTAATGAGACGAGTTCCCTTTGAAACGCACCGCCAAGAAAAGCGCGTAAAAGCACGGAATCTTCGGGCGCACGGCCGGCGAATTTCATGCTCGAAAACGTGCAGCCGATGAGTTTGCGCTTTTCGACGGCGGGGACGACAAAGCCGAAGCCCTGAGGAATTCCATCGGACCATAGATTGCTTCGCAATGACGCGCGGGAATAGGCGACATTTGCTGTCGCGGCAGATTCGTAAGGAATGGCGTAAAGTTCTTTGGAAAGTTCGGGTGAAATTTCCTCAAGGAGCTCGGCTGTGCGAAAACTCGGAAGCGCAAGGCATAAGCCATCGGCCTCGAATTGTTGATGGTTCTGCGCATAAATCCGCCAATTTGCTCCGCGCTCGATTTTTGTGACCGGCGTTTCAAGATGAATCTGAACGTCGGTTAATGACTTCTGAAGCGCGTCCGTAAGCGTCTGCATGCCGTCTTTAAAAGAGGCAAATAGCCCGTAGCGCGGGCCGCTTGCCTCATCGGCTTGAATCATGCCTTTTCTTTTGGCGAGCGCCTTGATCACGCTTCCCTCTTGGCTCTCCATTTCAAGAAAGCGCGGCATCGTGGCCTTAAGACTTAATTTGTCGGGGTCCGCCGTATAAATACCGCCGAACATCGGCTGTCCGATTTTCTCATGCGCTTCGCGGCCGAAACGCCTCGTCATGAAACTCGCGACGCTTTCATCGTCGGTCTGAGATTGCTTCAAAAAAGGGGACAGGCATGATTCTGCTTCATTATGCCTGTCCCCTTTTTGCCTCTTAGGAGGAATAAAATACTCGAGCCCCATACGGAGCTTTCCCCAAAAACTCATGAAGGAGAGGTCAAAAAGCGCGGATATTCTGGAAGGCGCGATCAGATAAAAACCGTTCGGAATTGGATGGAGTTTCCCGCCGGAATAAACAAAACTTTTTCTGAATTCCTCGCGCGTTTCAATCAGCTCGTGCTCAATCCCGAGCTTTCGGCTAAGCTCGCGGACGACGGGTTTTTCGGTGAGAAACATGTCTGGGCCGTTTTCGACGACAAACCCGCCGCGCCGTTCGGTTTGAATAATTCCGCCAAGGCGGTGACTTGCCTCAATCAAGGTGATCTCAAGCGGAGGACAAGAAATGGGGACACTTCTTGAGTTACAGAAGTGTCCCCGAACGGCCTCCTGAAGGTAAAATGCCGCCGAAAGCCCTGAAATCCCGCCTCCTACGATGACGATTTTTTTCATATCGACCTTTTTAGGGACGGTTCTCGCAAACTTCCGTTTGAGTACGACAATTCGTTAAAAATAGTCAACGAATCATACGTTACTAAAGGCAGTCTATGAGAACCGTCCCTATTATTTTCCACTCATTTCATGCACCATATCAACCAGTGCGATCACGTTTTCAACAGGGGTTTGCGGCAGAATGCCGTGGCCTAAATTGAAAATATGGCCGGTCCTTCCGCCCGCTTGCATTAAAATCGTTTGAACGCGCTCGCGGATTAATTTTTGCGGGCCGCATAAAAGAACCGGGTCCAGATTTCCCTGGACCGCCCGGTCATGACCGATCATTTTCCACGCCTCATCCAATTCAATCCGAAAATCCACGCCAATGACGTCTCCGCCCGCCTCGCGCATTTGGTTCAAGAAAGTTCCCGTTCCGGTGCCGAAATGAATGACGGGCACTCTCCGCTCCCCCTCACCCTGCCCTTTGGTACTTTTCCCTCTCCCCTGAGGGGAGAGGGATGGGGTGAGGGGAAATTTCAATCCGTCAATCACCTGCTTTGTGTAAGGCATCGCAAATTTCCGGTAATCCTCAGGACTTAAGCAGCCGACCCAGCTGTCGAAAATTTGCACACAGTCGGCGCCCGCCTCGATCTGGCCGTTTAAATAGCTCACAAGTCCGCGGGCGATTTTTTCCATCAGCGCGCGCCAAACTCCGGGGTCGGAATACATCAGCCGCTTTGTTTCCAAAAAGGTTTTAGAGCCGCCCCCTTCAATCATGTATGAGGCAAGCGTAAATGGCGCGCCCGAAAAACCGATTAAGGGAACGTTTGGATTTAAGGCCGCGCGGGTTTGCCGGACCGCTTCAAACACGAACGGCAGCGATTCATGCGGGTTGAGCTCACGAAGTTTTTCGATTTGAGCAAGCGTTTTCACCTCCCCGGAAATCACGGGGCCGTCTTCGCGGCTGTATTCAAGTTCAAGCCCAAGCGGCTCGACGATTAAAAGAATGTCCGAAAATAAAATCGCGGCGTCGGCTTTGATTTTCTCCTGGGCTGTAACAGCCGCCTCCGCCGCAAGCTGGGGATTTTTGCAAAGCTCAAGGAAAGAAACTTTCGTACGAATGTCGCGATATTCTTTTAGGTAACGGCCGGCCTGACGCATCAACCATATGGGCGTAAAAGCGGTTTTTTCTCTCCGGCAGGCCTTTAGAAAAGCGGAATCGTGAACCGCTCGTTTGTCATCCCCGAATGTTTTAATCGGGGATCCAATGGACCTGTCCCCGAATGCCTTAGTCGGGGATTCCCGCTTAAAGATTGCGGGAATGACATTTTTTTTCTGAATCAACTCCTCACTATGTTCTGCGGTTTCACGCACAAGCTGGGCCATTTTCGTGCTCTGGGGTTCAAAATCGGCGGAAAGCCCGGCTTCTTCGAGCGCCTCGGTTGTCATTGGGCCGATCGAAGCAATGACCACTTTTTTAAACGCGGCGCGCAATTTGTCCTCAATACGGTTTTCGGAAGCGATTTTCAAAAGATTACGGATCTGAAACGCATTTGTAAACAAAGCAAATTGAACCTTGCCCTCAATGATCTGCTCGACCGCTTCGAGCAGTGGCTTTGTGTCATCCGGAAGTGCCCAGCGATAAACCGGCACTTGAATCACGGTGGCATTTCGTTTTTTAAGCGCGCGGATAAAATCCTGATTTTGTATGCCGTACTCCTGAACCGCGACCGTTTTTCCTTCCAGCTCGACGCTTTTCGCGCTCATGTCGAGCGCTTCCAAAATTTCCTTCCACGTGTTCGGCTCAGGAACCATGATCGCGATCGGCACGCCAAGCTCTTTGAGGACGCGCACCGGCTTCGGGCCGCGGGCCACGACAGTCAGACGCGAAAGTACTTCGACGATTTTCGATTTCTCGTAACGGGCGGTAAGCACGTCAACCAAAAACCTTGTCCCCACGCCGGTCATAAAAATCATGATGTCAATTTCACCGCGGAACAGTTTTTCGGCAAATAAAAATGCTTCCGGATTTTTTTCAAGCGGGATTTCCTGCATGGAAGGAGCGCTGACCGGAATGCCGCCGTAGTGTGAGACGCTCTGGGCCATCGCATCCGCCATGCGGCTTTCAAATGAGACGACTCTTGATCCATTAAAATCTTTTGTGAGAACTGTCATAAAATGAGAGGGCTACTGCTTTTCGGATGACTTTTCAGAATTTTTTTCGTCTTTTATTTCGGGGGCAGGTTCCGGGAATGCGCCCCAAGAACGCTGACTTTGATGGCATTGAATGCATTGAAAAGTGATGGACGCAAAATGAGAATAAGCGTTTACATAATTCCCTCTTAGCATTTCGGCTTTTGCTTGTTCCGCCTGATTCATAACTCCAGACATTGCCTTCCACATTTCCACTTCTTTTCCGACAACTGGACGGTACGTGTTAGAAATTTCCCGCATATCCTCTATAATTTCATCGACATTTTTTTGGATTGAAGTTGAGTCGCCGATAAGAAAACTGTCCAGAATGGCCTGCAAACGTTTGCGCTGTTTGAGCATCACTCCGTGGGAAGGAGAATTTCCAAGCGTGCTTCGAATGGCCTCATCGGTAATCCATTCGCCGGAATATCCTTCATGAACGGAAAACCATAAAAAGAAAAATAAAACGATAAAAGCCGACCCGTTCCATATGATTAATTTAACCGGCGTCCAATTTGAAAATTTTATATTTTGGATTGACATACTACCTGACCCACAAAAAATGGGCCCATGGATTGAATGTAATTCGCCGTCTGCCGGGTCTTTCGCATGTCCTGAACAAGACGGGAAAGCGGATAAAGCTCGCGGGAAAGGAGGCCAAGCACAAATTCATTGTCATTCTGATCGATTCCGTAGCAAGCGAGACGAATGTCGTGAGCAAAGCCAGCTTCTCCGTACGAGCGGCCTACATGAGCGTGCTCACCCAGAATTTTTCCCTGCTCAGCCGGGGAAAGAAGAGCAAATTCGCTCTTGCGGCGCAAGGGATACCAAACCGCCCATTTGAACTCAGGGTTCAAGGCGTTGCGTCGGGGCTTCACAAGCAGCCAATCCTCCAAATCGGCCTCACGACCCGCGGAATACGTTCTCCCAAGCATGGTAAGTTCCGGACGGTGGCGAAGGGTCGAAAAAGGAGCTGAGGCAAAAAAAGTTCTGGCTTCGCCCGTGAACACTCCCGGATCCTCAGAAAAAACCAAAATGCCGACCCCGGTGGGATCGTTTACATCCAGATAAACCACTCCTTCCAAGCCGCTCTTTTTAAACGCGCTCACGACGGACTCCGCGTTCGTTAAGCCAGTAAACACATGGAGTTGGCAAAAAAGCCGGCGGTCAGTTTTTTGGGGAGAACCGCCGCGGTCTGCGCCGGTTTCCCGAATGTCTAACGTGGGTTTTTGTTCCGTTATATGCATATTCCGCACCAGAAAGTTACTTTATTCTATCAGGGTTTACGCCGCCTCTTCAAGGGATAATCCCAATAGAATGTGCTTGCCTGATAAAAATAAATTGGTATGATGAACTACCTTTAGCCATTGAAGAAATTGCCGAAGCGGCCGTAATCTTTAAGGCACTGTGCAAAACTAAAAACGACAAAGGAGTTCAACCAATGCCAAAAGCGAATTCAGCGTTCATGAAGCCGTTAACCATCAGTTCTCAACTGGCTGCCGTGGTCGGAAAAGGCCCGATGCCCCGCAGTGAAGTCGTGAAAAAACTTTGGGAGTACATTAAGAAAAATAATCTTCAGGATTCCAATAACAAGCGAAATATTAATGCGGATTTGAATTTAAAAGCCGTGTTCGGCGGCAAGTCAGTGGTCAATATGTTCGAGATGACCAAGCTCGTCTCAAAACATTTGTCGTAATCTTTAGGAAATGGGGACAGGCACGTTTTTGTACTTTGTGCCTGTCCCCATTTCTATGCGAAGAATTAGCCCATCGCCAATCCAGCGGGAAAACCATGCGGTGACGGGTAGTTCGGCCTCTTCCGAAGTTTCCGCTAATTCCCCACACATTTCTCCGAGTGTCTTTCCTTTAAGCAAACCGGTGATTAAAGCGAACTGATGCTCATCGAGCAATTCGCAACGCACTTGATCGTTCTTGCGCCCGATCAAAATTCGCTGAGGGCGGTTTTTGAGATCAACTTTGTTTTCTTTTTCACGGCGGGCGCGCCAAATATCCAGAACAAGCCATGAAGATGAAAGCAGCGAAACGGAGGGTTGAAAAACAATGCCCAGATGCTCCCACTCCTCGGCCGGAATGTTTGCGATTTCGCCCGGTCTAAAGGGTGCGCCATCAAAAGCATGGAATGCCTCCCAAATCTGCCATTCCAATTGCGCAAGGTCCGCGAGAAACGGAGCTTGCTTCGTCCATTTCGAACCTGCCAGAAATTCCGCCAAATGCCGCCCCACAAGATTCAAATTATAATCATGGGACGGATAACGTTTGGCATAAGCATGACATAATTCCAAAAACGAATTGTCGCCAAGTACGGTGTGAACCGCTTCGAATACCTCCACCAGCGATTCGTGAATGCGCGCCACATAACCATTGGCATACACCGACATGCGCTCCTCACCGGAAGCTTTCCCCTGCGGATTTAACAATTTCGGAAAAGATTTTGCATGATGTCCGGGTTGTATTCGCTCTTTCATCCATTCTTGTGATTCAGAAAGCGAAACCAGCGCAGAGGGATTTGCCTTCGGCACCGGCGGTTCGCCTGCTCCTGCGGCGGGCGCCCGCCTGCGCTCTCGCCGTTCGAAGCCGCCTTCGGCGGCGCCAAGCTTCGAACGGCTCCGAGAGCTGCCTCCAGCAAACCACTCTGCGCTGCTATCAAATTCACGATAAATTTTCTTCGCCTTTTCGGCTTCTTCCAAGAGCCGTTCAAATGTTGGTATCTCAGCATCCCACTCAATAAGGGTTGAAACCGGTCCCCAGAGCCGAAGCGCTTCGCGGTAAAGGTCCCACACTTTTTCAATCACGGGCGCGCTGTGCGTATCGAATAAAAAATCGCCCATATCCGTGTGTCCCGCCAGATGAAACTGACCGACAAGTTCACCGGGGACGTTTTTAAGATAATCGTAAGGATTAAATTTATGATTCACCGAATTCACATAGATATTATTAAGATCGAGCAAAATACCACAGCCGGAACGCTTCGCAATTTGGGTGATAAATTCCCACTCCGGCATCATGGAATATTGAAAAGTTACGTAGGTAGAGGCATTTTCAAGCAAAATCCGCCGGCCCAAAAATTCCTGAACGTATTCGACGCGGCGCACGACATGCTGAATCGCCTCTTCGGTAAACGGAAGCGGAAGCAGGTCATGGAGCTGCTCCCCTCCCACCCCCGACCAGCACAAATGGTCCGAAACAATGAAAGGATCGATTCGATCGACCAATTTTTTTAAGGCCTGAAGATAACTTTGATTGAGGGAATCTACGGAACCGATGGAAAGCGCGATGCCGTGAAGCGCGACCGGATAATGAGCGCGAACCTGCTCTAAGATATGAATCGGGCGCCCGCCGGAATCCATGTAATTTTCCGAAATGGCCTCAAACCAATCCACTTTGGGCCATTTGTCGATGATCGCCGGGTAATGTGGCGTCCTGAGCCCGAGCCCGCAACCCATGGCCGGCCGTGAATTTTGTTTCATCTATCCACCTTTAAGAAAAACAGGGACAGGTCTTCTCTAAGAAGACCTGTCCCCCTAACTGCCTTTAATTCAAAACTTGAGTTCTGCACTTTTTAACACGATTCCTTCTCCCCCTTGGGGGAGAAGGTTAGGATGAGGGGGTAAATCTTCCGATTCGCCCCCTCACCCTGCCCTCTCCCCAGAGGGGAGAGGGGAAATCTGCAGAACTCAAGTCAAAACTGAAATCAGACAGGAAGCGGTGCTGCCGGCGCTTCAACCGGAAGAACCGTGCCGCCCTTCTCAAGGCACTCTTCCGCCGTCGCTGTCGTTACCCAACCCTCTCCTTTGCAGGCATTTTTGCCGGCGCAGGAATTGCCCTTGCCGCCGCATTCACCGGTGCCTTTGCAGGCATTGATTCCGGAGCACTGCACATCTTCAGCGTACACCGCATTGGAAGCAAGTAATGTTCCGGTAACAGCAAGTAAGCCGGCCACAGATGCAGCCAATAACATTTTCTTCTTATTCATTTTCTTCTTCACTTCATTCTCCTTCTTGGTTCTTTGTTGCTTGCGTTAGTTCACTCTGCTACTCAAAACTCCGGGCGGCGGAATCGTGAGCGGTTATTCTTGAAGCAACCCTTCCGCTTCAAGCGTAATCGTCACTTCTTCGCCCACCAAGAGCTGTCCACTTTCTACAACCTTATTCCAGATAAGCCCGAAATCTTTACGGTTGATTTTCGTAACGGCCGTAAAACTGGCCCGCACATTTCCCCATGGGTCTTTTCCGACGCCGTTGATGATCAGATCAAACACCACCGGCTTTTCCACGCCGTGAATCGTTAAATTGCCGTTCAACTTGGCGCTTTCCCCGGCCACATCGGTCACGCCCGTGCTTACAAATGTCAGGGTCGGAAAAGCCGCAACGTCAAAAAAATCCTTGGTGCGCAGGTGATTGTCCCGTTCCTTGACATTGGTATCGATCGAGGCCGCTTGAACGGTGGCGTTGACTTTCCACGTTTCCGGTTTCCCGGGGTCATAATCAAAGGTGCCTTCGAACTGTCTGAACACACCCATGACGTTTGAGAAAAGATGGCGTATTTTGAAGGATATGGTGCTGTGATCGAGATCGACTTTGTAAGTGGCCGCTTGCGCGGAAGAATGGATCAAAACAAGGGCCAAAACGATGAAAACCGCTGTCTTTTTATGGGTTAAATTTAAACAATGAAGCCGCATCTCCAACTTCCTCGTTTTGGTGGCCCTTAGGTTGAAAGACGGAATTATACGCCAAAGCAGGCGCGCAATAAAGTTAAAAACGATACGGAAATTCTTATCTGGAAACCGATTACCTAAAACTATTCCTTGCAACGACTTGCGTCGATGCTCCGAGATGAGCCGCCACGCGCAGAGCTTGGGCCGCAATGGTGAGCGCGGGAGGTACCGCTGACGAGGAAGGGAAAAATCCGCCGTCCACGACATAAAGATTGTCATGGTCATGAGCACGGCACCAAATGTCTAGCGCTGATTTCGAGGGGTTCTTCCCGAAAACGGTGGTACCCATCTGCTCCCCGCCGGATACATCCCCCGGCATGTCTTTGCCGGACACCACCCAAAATCCGAGTTTCCCGAGCACGCGTTTGAGCACATAAATCAATTCCCTGTGGGGCGCTTGATTGTTGGGAATATAATTCAGCCGAACCGTTCCATCGGAAGTAACTTCCACCGAATTTTCAGGCCTCGGCAAATCCTCCGTTGTCAACCGGCAATTCACGAAATGCTCCGCCATCCATCTCGGCCGGTTCATGCCCCCGGAAATTTGAATATATCCCACCGGCACCGGATTGCGGGAATGGCCGATGGGGCCGTTTCTTGATCCTAGATAATAATCGCCTATGCCGATCGCTTTTTCTGAAAAAACCGAAGGGTTCCTGAAAGGATGAACGGCGGACACAGCATAATGGTTTTGGCGCATGTAATTTTTCCCGACCAAACCGCTTGAATTGGCAAGCCCTTTCGGATTTTTGGCATCCGCCGATTTCAAAAGCAAAGCCGCCGACCGGACGGCGCCTGCCGCACAAATAACAATCTCGGCGGTAAATTCGAGCTCCTGATCGAGATATTTGACCTTCACCCCTTTCATTTTTTTACCCGAATCATCCGTCTCGATTTTCTCGATTTTGGCCCGCGTCAACAAAGTCACATGGGGATGATGGAACACCTGATCAGAAGAAGAACCGACGGCTTTCCGGTCCGGGACGGGAAGATAAACGGGATGAAGATGCTGGGCTTTGAACTTTAAAATAAAAGGATCGTTAGAATCCGCAAAGCGTTCGTCCTCCGCCGAATACAAACGCTCGGCCTCGGAATAAAAGGGCTCCAAATCTTCATAAGCAATCGGCCATGCGGGCGAGATACCGTCTTGATAGCGGAGCAAACCAAAATCTTCTTTTCTTAGGCGAAGGAGCGGAATTGAGTCCTCGAAAGCCGGATGAACATTTTCTTCCAAAATCAAGATTTTCTTCCCGCTTGGAGCCAAGGCACGGATCAAGGTGCTGCCGCCGATACCGGTCCCGATGACAATGATGTCGAAATGTTTGTCTTGAGGGACCACAGGCGGTTTGATTTGAATCAAACGGAGGCCGGGGTTATTTTTAGGTGCGCCCGGGGGGAGGATTTTCCGTAAATTAAGGCGTCGAATTCATCCGAATCGATGATGTAATCACGAATCACGTCGGGGGCTTTCTTCAAATATTGAAGGCGCGTGGCAATCAGCACTTCATCGGCGGAAGCAACGTCGGAATACGGACGCCAGCCGCGCTTTGCGTGATGCAGAAGCGTTTCCACCGCCCGGCGCTCTGCGACAAGCTGATTCCTCCATTCTTCCAGCGAACCGACATAAATTTCCAGCGCATGGCGGTCAAAAAACCCTCTTTCATTCTCATAAAAAGAAGCCGGCATTTTAAAGTATATAACCCACATCTCGGCTTTTTTATTCGTCCCATGCCATTTGATTTTGCCGATCCCTTTTTCAATCCAATCAATGCCGTCCGAGGCCGTCTCCACCACTCTTTTATTAACAGTCCGAAGAACAAGGAACACTCCTCTCCGCACCTGCCCAACGCCGTCGCCCGCAAACCCAAGCGTTTTCACGCGAACATTCCGATGACTCACTTGGGACGCCGCATAGTTGGCGGGCGCCATCATGAAGCGGTCCAAATCGTCTAAAACATCCTGCAGAAATTGAAGCAACTTGAACACGCGCGTCTGCATATTCGGGGAGGGCCGTAAAGCTCCCGTCGCCACTGCGGCCGGTACCATGCGAAGATCGGAAAGATTGAACTGCCGGATTTGGAGTGCATCCATCAATTGCCCAAACCGGCTGACCGGCTTCACCTGAGGGATCAATCGATATATTTCTTGAATCCGGTCCGCCGCTTGGTCGAAAAAGCGGATGTCCGGACCCGACCGCGGCAAATCGATCAAATAATCCCCCACGCGCAACACCTCAACCTCCATAATGCCCAGAGCGGAAGTGGAAAGATTGTGGAGATCGTAGGGATTATCGAAATCATGGACACTGTTTTCTCTGCTTAATACAATTTCTACTTCGTCCGCCTCTTTTTTTGAACCCATGCACAAAGCGCACGGAACAAAAGCGGAAACGACAAAAAAGCAAAGCATTAGGGAAAACAATAGCTTACGCACGGTAAATCCCCTCGATTGGAGTAGCATCAAAATCCGTTTTTCCTGCATACTGAAGCATGTGAAACACCGTAGGTGTCAAATTAATCAGCCGATAGGGTTTGGAAATAACTCCATGCTTTATATTCGGGCCTGACATCATCATCGGAATCCTCATCGAAGGCGCCTTGAGATATCCGTGATCCGTGCCCTGAATGGGCTCATGAAAGAAGTTCCACCCCTTATTGGCGGAAAGCATCATATCCGGATCGCGCGCTTCGGTCAAATGAGATAATGAGTCACCCCAGCCGAACACCTTTCCCAAAGCGACCACGGCGTCCGGATAATCTGTTTCAAACGTTGCGTGAAGCCATTCATCCAAATCATGATATTGATTCAAAAAGGCCTTTCGGTCTCCCTCGGAATGAAACGCCGGATGCGCCAGATAGCCGAACGGATCGATATCGGCTTCCTCATAATTTAAATTCCCTGATCGGTCCTCGGTTACCCCCTGGACCGGCAAATACCGGAAATAGTCTTTTCCCGCTTCGCGCCTCGCCCAAATCAAAGCTTCGGAACCGTCATGTTTTCGGACATAAATCAGGTCCTTTTTCACTTTCATCATGACCAAATCCACCGGATGGGGCGAGGTTTTTTCCGGAAATACGTTCCGGTCCGAAAGGTCGAGCGATGCAAGAGAAGCAATTAAATCAACCGGCTCGCGATTCGGCCCCAAACCGTAATGGGTGAGCTCGTACAATGTATTGGGCCGGCTCCAATTACTTGAAACGCTGTCTCCCACCGGCAGATACACTTTGGCCTGCCCCCGCCCCATCGTGTCCAAATAAACAAAACGGTCGGGGTTCGTGCCGGGATGGATGCGGGCATAGTGAGCATTCCGAACATTCATTTTGAGAACGTCAAAGAAAAAATCCGCGCCGATATGAAACGGTTGATTATAAGTCCCGTTGTCACCGCCCATATTGCCGTGATCCGAAAAAAGGACTAGGTACGTGCGCGACCACTTCTTCTGTCCTTCCAGACTTTTGCGAAGCTCGCCGATCAGGCGGTCCACGAGCGCCAGATTCCGCCGTGCGCCGCCGAGCTGCCCGTAAGGGGTAATATGACCGTCGTCATCCAGCCCCGGAAGCCAAATGAGCAAAAGGCGGCCGTGGGGATCGTTCAGCATGGAATGAAGCGCATATTCCCCATTGATTTGATCGATTTGATCTTTTGCTTCCGTGGCCACGAAAAACGGATTTTCCACCTCATTGACCGCCGTATGCGGCCAGGCCAGGGGGGCTGTCACGGGATTAATCGGCGAAATCGTGGACAAATACCGCTCTCCCAGATAATCGTAAAAAGCACGGACTTTGTGTTCTTTCAGCAACCGGGGGGCCGCGTTCAAATCCGAAAGCAGGTTATAGGTTCGGGGGTATTTTTCTCTGCGGAAGAGGCGCTTGAAAAAAGGCGGCCTGCGGGTTTCAAAGCGCTCAAAAAACGCCTGATTTTTAATCCCTGTTTCATCCGGCCAGCGGCCCGTCATGAACACGCTGTTGGCCACCACGGTGTTGGATTCATAAACGGTAAAACAATGCTTCAGACGGAGGCCTTGATCATAGAAAATTTCCTTCATATTCGGAAGATGCCCGAAAGAAATCATTTCATCAACCGTGTCCGGCTTCAAGCCGTCCACATAAATCAGGATGACCATCGCATTAGGAACGGGCGCGCCGGCGGGTTCGTCTTCTGAAATTTCAGGCGGGATGGAAGCCGGGATTTCCGGAACATTTGTCTCAATAGAGACATCAAATGCGCCGTCATTATCCGAGAAATCATAATCGTTGATCCCGAGAAAAAGTGCTCCGGCATCTTCCGCTTTGCCCGTAAAATCTTTGCCGATGAAAAAAGCATGGCCTTCCCTTCCGATTTTTCCGATGAGACAATAGGCCGGCCAGCGGCCTTCGTCGGCCGCCGGAAGCGGAAAAACGGCTTTTTTCGGATCGCGGACGGAAGAACGCTCGGCATGGTTTTTGGCCGCAAGATAAGTGCCTTCGGGGCCGTTTTGCATGTCAAATCTAATTCGCTTGAAACGTTCTTGAGGCAATGACTTGGTATTGACGATGGTGCCCGTTGTTTGAATGCGAAACATATCACCTACGGCCAAGGTAATTCCGGTTTCCGTCCAAGGCACGCGGGAAGAAACGGATTTTTGAACAGACTCCGACGCTTGTGTGCGATGAAACGTTGTCAGAAACAATATAAAAATTAATACGATCACTTTTTTCATCTATGGGCAATAGGGACGGTTCTTATAAACTGCAGTTTAAAATTTAAACTCCGTTAAAAAATATTCAACGAAATATTATTATTTGACTTTGTCACTAAGAACTGTCCCTATTATTATGACCTTGAGAGTTTGCTTTTAAACTCGCGCCATGGGAAGTGAAGACCGGGACATTCCGTATTTTTTCCCGGGACATCTCCGTGACGGACAATATGGTCCAGAGGAATACGGTAGTGATCTTTCAAAAGGTTCACCAAAAAAACGAGCGCTTCCAATTGTTCCGCCGGAACACGGGTTTCCGAAAAATTACCCACCAAACTGATCCCGATCCCGTTTTCATTCATGCCGGCCGCATTGCAATGGGCGCCGTCCTGCTGTTTGATCCAGCGGGGACCGACTTCGATCTGGCCCGCCCCTTTCCCCAGCGTGCCGTTATCAATCAAAAAATGATAACCGAGCCCCTCCATAAATCCGCGGTGGTGATGGGCGCGGTCCACCGTAAGGGCATTTCCCATCTCGGAAGCCGTGTGGTGAATCACAAGGTAAGACCAGGGCCGGGTACTGTAAAGAGGAACGACGGAGCGCAGCTGGCCGGCACGGGGAATGCGCAATTTCTGGCCCACCTTGATGGAAGACGGGTCCTTCAAACGATTGGCGTCAATAATGGATTGTTGATCCACATGGTACATCTTGCTGATCCGCCACAAACCCTCGAGCGGACCCACTTCATGATAAATGTCTTTTCGGATTTCATAAAAGGACGGCACCGGCTGGGCCACCAGCGAAGTGACCAGCGGCTGCGTGGGGGTGGAGCTGCATCCAAAAAGCGAGGAAACGATTAGAAGAATACCCGACAGAAACGTCATGGCGAGCACGTCATCATTTTTTGGCGTGCGTGGCAATCTCGGAGAGGATGTCCAAATCCTCCCGAGAAGTACTTGGTGCATCAGCGACAAGTGCAATCTACGGTCCTGAGATTGCTTCGTCGGCCTTACGGCCTCCTCGCAATGACGAGGTATCATATCGGACTTACGATTTAAGTTCCTTGGGAAGCTCGTCAATCTTCGCGGCCAGAATAAAATCGTTCTCAGACAAACCGCCGATCGAGTGGGTGGCTAATTCGATCCTGAGCTTTCGATAACCCGTCAGATGAAAATCGGGGTGATGATCTTCAGCTTCCGCAATTTCGGCGATGCGCCCGATCAACCGGACGGCGGCTAAAAAATCCTTCATCACATAGTCGCGGGAAATACCTTTTGCCCCGCCGGAAAGCGACCAACCCGGCACCGCGCGCAGGAATTCCTCGGCCTTGCTTTGCGGGATGGGCGGCGTCCCTTTTTCGCAGGGCCTGCATTTTTTCTGGGCCAACGCTCTTTCCCCGATCATATTTCCAAAATCATCCTTTTTTCTTTTGCGCCGGTTTCGGAAACGCCGTGACCACCACCAATACCGCCACCACCCCCAAAACGGCAAGCGCCAGCACCGCACCCAAATTAACGGCGCGGGAAATTGCGCGGAGCTCGAAGGTGCTGTAATTTTTCCGGAAGTCGACCCCGGTAAAATCCCAAACAAGGGTGCCGCCGCGCACCGTCGTCGCATTGGTCGAAATGATTTTCCCCGGAAGCGTCAGCTCTGAATGAAAACGGAATTGGGGCAGAAGCTCCTCTTTTAATTTCGCTTGAGCCATGGCTTCCACTTTTTCAGGGGCCAAAAGAGCGGGTGCTAAAGCCGGGGCTTCGGGAACCGTCTGGTCGGAAGCAGATGACGGAGTTTCGGAAGCCACAAAAGAAATCGCTTCCTTGCGCATGATTTCCTTCTTCAAATCATGAACCAAAATCGGAATCAGCCAGCGGTTCTGAAAGGTTTCAACGTATTCGTACTCCACGCTCCAAAAAGACCGCTTTCGTTTCAGCTCGACTTGATTGGCCGCGCGGATATCCTCTTCAAACGGTTCTTTAATCCCGAGCTCGTCAATAAACTCCTTACGGGTTTCATCGGTCACGTTTCCCACCAAATCCGCCACGTTGTAGCGGAAATCGCTACCCACTTCCGCGGCGTTTTTAAAACGGCCCCTTGCATGAATGTGATAATGAGTGTCCTGCAAAATGGTCTGGCCGCCCTTGGTTTCAAACGTTTTGACCTGCCATTGAGGGCCTTCGGGAGGTAAAAATCGGTCGGCGCCGCGGCCGTCAATTTTAACTTCCCGGTCGATGGTCCCGCCGCGATGAACCGCGGTCTTAAAATTGAAATTGGTTTCAAAACAGCCCGTTATAAAAATGGAAATAAAAAACAATCCACCGCAGGCCGAAACCGCCCGTTTCATACACGCCTCCCGATTTTGCCCGATTATAATCTAGTTCGTTGATTTTCGCAAATCTTTCCACTATAATCCTTTACTTATGGAAAAAACCCTGCAGGAACTTGCTACCATAGTCCGCGGAAATGTCGTCGGCGACGGCCATACGAAAATCTCAGGTATCACCAGCATGGAGTATCCCCTCGCCGGACATCTGGCTTTTATTCAAGATGGGAAGAAGCTGGCTGAACTTGAACAAACGCCGCTCGCCGCCTTGATCGTAAACCCGGAAATTAAATCCTCCAAAAAACCGCTGATTCAATCCCAGAACCCAAAACTGGCCTGGGCCGTTTTGCTTGGGCTTTTTCATCCGCCCAAGGGTTATTCCAAAACCATTTCGAATCAGGCCTTTGTGTCCAAAACCGCAAAAACTGGAAAAGAAGTGACCATTGAGCCGTTTGCATTCATCGGAGAAGGGGTCACGATCGGCGACCGCTCGGTCATCCGCTCGCACGCCTACCTGGACGAAGGAGTCAAAGTCGGCGAGGATACGGTGATTCACCCGCATGTCATGCTCTATTGGAACACCCAAATCGGAAACCGGGTGGCCATCCACGCCGGTTCCGTTCTCGGTTCGGACGGGTTTGGCTATGTCTTTGACGGCCAGAAACAGGCGAAAGTTCCGCAGATCGGCAACGTCGTGGTGGAAGACGATGTGGAAATAGGCGCCTGTGTGACGATCGATCGCGCTACCGTTAACTCTACTATTATCCGCCACGGGGTGAAAATCGACAATTTGGTTCAAATCGCCCACAACGTGGAAGTGGGAAGCCACAGCTGTCTTTCCGCTCAAGTCGGAATTTCGGGAAGTTCCAAGATCGGAAATTACGTCACGATGGGAGGGCGCGTCGGGCTGGCAGACCACGTGGAAATCGGAGATCAGGTCATGCTGGGCGCGCAAGCGGGCGTTCCCACGGGCAAAAAAATTCCCCCCAAACAAGTCTGGATCGGTTCTCCGGCACGGCCTTATGATGAAATGCGCAAACAAGTGGGTGCCCAATTGCGCGTTTATGAAACTCAAGCAATCGTAAATGACCTCAAGAAACGGGTGGCCGCGCTGGAAAAAGAACTTCAGGACATGCGTTCTGAATCATCAAAAGCGGCAAAAACGTAGCAGAGCTCCTATTTCCTGCCGATCAGACTTAGGAGTTCCGCGCGGGGGCGGGGATCGCTGCGGAAAGTCCCGAGCATATATCCCAGGTTTAATTCGAACCCGGGGCTTGAGCGAAGTAACCTTTTAGGGTTGGAAATGTTCTGATCTTTTTGTTTTTATTGCTGCATCGCTTCTCGTTGAACTGCCTGTCATGGTCGATGCCGGTATCACGTACTAAACTGGGTTGGTCGTCAGGCTAAACTTTTCCGCCGCGGCATTCTGCCTTTTATCGCTTGAAACAAACACGGATTCCTTGGTCTCAATCGCACAAGCCAATTGCAGAGCATCCAAGGTCCGTAATTCAGCATTTTCAAGAAGAATAATGCTTCTTCTAATCACTTCGGGTGATAACTGGCACACTTCGAAGGTTGAAAAATCTTCGATTGCGCTTCTCTTGCACTGATTATACTGAACAGTATTTAATTTTTTCTCTCTGCGCCGCCGGACAAGCGCAGACATAATCTCCGGTAAGCAAATACTACTGACGACGATAGAATCTGCCTCCAGAAAAAGCTGATCAACCAGCTCACTCCCATCCTCTTTAATGTACCTCTTGGCAATCGCTGATGAATCGAAAAAAAACTTCATCCTTATTTTTCCCTGCGCTCACGCAAAATGGCTTCGGTCAAAGAAGCCCCGGGAATAATCAGTTTCAAACCAGGCTTCTTCCATGCTTTCTTATCCGATTCTTCGCGCGGAGGAACGATTTCGGCTATTACTTTACCATGTCTGATCACTCGCACCGTCTCTCCTCTTTCGACGGAATCAAAATAAGTTTTGGCGTGCTTCCTAAATTCCGTGAATGTTGTTTTTGTCATGGGCAGCTCTCCTCTAGTACATAAGTGTACACTAATGTACATAATTTGTCAATCCCCCCCCCCATCATCAATGCTTGCCCGCCGGCAGGCGGGGACACCAAATGAACTACCCATCCTCAATGGGTGCCGTTACTTGTGAGAATGAAAAAAGTAGCGCAGGCCGCGAGGAGCGAAACTGATTAGCTTAAATTAAAAAAGAGTTTCAACCTGTTCTCCGCGTACCCGGTACTATATTAGGTACCTAGATTATATTTTTTGTTACGCAGTTTTCGATAGCTTTTGAGCAATCTCAACTTTAATCTCGTTGGAATCAGTTAACCATAGCTTGCCGCGCCATTCAATTCCACTCGTCAAAGGATTTACATCAACGCACTCAAAATCGACGCTCTTCTCGTATTCTTCGATTTTGGTGATTTTATACATTCCATTGATAACAGCGATCCGTCCATCAATATCAGAAAATTCTGAAATGAGGACCAAGCTACTTTGAGGAGCTATTGTGAGCGACCCAACCCATCCGGAAAAATTGATATCATATTCTTCGCCCCGCCCAGTAAGTTTTTCGACCGCGATTTGCTGACCAGCTACTTTTTCAATAATTCCACAAAAAGCTTCTTGTGGCAAAATAAATAAACTGCCAAGCATTAGCATCAAAGGTAACAATGCATTGCTCCAGTTCAGGCAGCCAGTTGGTAATGCATCATTGACTCTTCTG